>VBAO01000225.1 GCA_005883865.1 Candidatus Segetimicrobium genomatis | reverse complement strand
CCGCGTCATCGCCCGATCGCCCTTGAAGGTTCCATCGGGGTAGCCCTCGATGAGCCCCTTCGCCGCCAACTCAGCGATCGCGTCGTACGCCCAGTGATTGGTGGGCGTGTCGGCGAACGGCTGCGCAAAGGCGGGGGCGATCATGACAAACACGAGCGCGGTCGCGAGTGCGATCGCACACTGTCTCATGTGGCTTTTCCCCCTCGCGTACTCGAAGTCGGGCGCTTCGGGGGGCGCAGGAGCGTTGAGTGTCCGTGTTTTCTCGCACGCCCAGCGATCCCCGGTGAACGCCCGCGTGTACCTCCCCTCGGGTCTCACCCTCCCTCGCCTCCCCTCCTCTCCGGGTGAACTCCGATTCCGGCCTAGGGCCGTGGGCTTGGTTACAACTTGGGTTCTAGGCTTTGATCGTCCTAAGCCCTACTGGGGGCAAACACGGGGTAATTTTACTGGCATTTTTCCGAAGGTGTCAAGGCTTTTTCCCGGCAGATTCACGCGATCCGGCCGGACGGGCCAGGTAGGCTTCGGCCAGCACCAGGGCTGCGTAGTCGTCGTACGGCACAGGGGGAAGCTGAAAAGACCTGGGAATCAGCCTTCGCCAGCCCCTGGGAGGGTGATCCTGAAAGTATCTCCGGCGCGCCTGCAACGTCGATCCGCGCTCGACCGCGGCCTCGACCTGGACAGGGATGTCCCGCAGCAGGGCGAACACGTGCGCGCATCCCGTCTGGTCTCCCACCACCACGGCGTCGACTCCATAGCTCGTCACCCAGTCCCGTGCGACGCCGGCGAGATCCGAGACCCGGACGACCCGTCGGGCGACAACCCCTTCGGGACCGCACACGGCGACCCCGCACTTCTCCCGGCCGGGATCGACGGCCAGCACGATCACTTGAACGTCACGGCGACCGGGCCGACGGTGTAGGCGTCGGCCACCGCCACTCCCCGCACCTCGACGGGAACCTGGCCGGCCTGGACCCGATCCAGGGTCTCCAGCAGCACCGCGGGATCGAGCCGGATATCGGGCGGGCCCGACGCCGGCGCGAACGGGGGGGAGATGACCCCGCGCCTCTTCGCGGCGGCCGCGATCTCGGCCGTGAGCCCGAGGAGCCCCGCCTCGATCTGCTCGCGCTCGGCGCGCCCGTCGAGCCGTCGTGCGGCGATCGTCTCCCCCGCCCTGAAGACCTGGGCGTTCGGAAACCCGATGACCGTCGCCTCGAGCGGCTCCCCCCGAACCGTGTTCGCGGTGGCGATCATCCGCACCACCATCGGCTGGTGGCGCTCGACGACGTCCTGGGCGACATCGTCGACCGACAGGCCCGGGGGGGAGAGCCGCACGGCCGCCCCGTCGGGCCCGGGCCCCACGCCGCGCTGCCGGGCCGCCTGCACCGCGAGATCGAAGAACGCCTGGACCCTGTTGTGGACGACGGCCGGCGGCTCGCGGCCGTCGACGACGGTGCGAAGGACCTCCTGATCGCGCAGGTAGAGGATGTCCCGCACCTGCAGCGCCCGCAACTGGGCCTCCTGCTGCGTGATCTGCTGCCGCACCTCCTGGAGGTGGAACAGCGCCTGACGCGCGTCGTTGTTCACCAGCAGCACGGCGGCGAGCGTGGCGGCCGCGATGAGCATGCCGGTCAGGACCGTGATCAGCTGCGCGGTGTGCCGGGGGCGGAGCCCCCACAGCGCGAGCCGGCGCCGGCCGATGGCGCGCCCGACGAGATTGCCCACGAAGGCGACCAGGCCGCTCGTCAGGATCAGCAACGGGATCAGAACGATGGCGAGGTTCACCGGGTCGCCCGCATGAGGAGCACCCCGCCGAGCGCGCCGACGACCCCGTTCGGAAGCCAGGCGGCGAGGGCCGGAGCCAGCACCCGTCCCTCGGAGGCGAGCTGGGACGGGATGAGGATGGCGTAGTAGGCGAACAGGACGAGGATGCTGAGGCCCATCCCGATGCTGGGCCCCGAGCGATGGGGGCGGAGGCTGAGCGGAACCCCAATGAGCGCGAACACGATGCTGCTGGCCGCGCCGGCCAGCCGGTTGTGGATCTCCAGCACGAAGGGGCGGGGGTCCGCCCCGTGGCGCTCCGCCCCGACCACCTCCTGGGCCAGCTCGCGCAGGCTCATCTCCGAAGTCGGCTTGGGCGGCAGGGTGAGGTCCCGGGGGGACCGGGGCACGTTGAGGTCCATCGCGCCGAATCGGGTGGTCACGACGCGCCCCTGCTCAACGACGTAGACTTCGCCGTCGTGAAACGTCCACGCCCCCCCCGCCCGGTACGTCGCCTCGTGCGCCTGAATGACGCGGAGCGTCTCCCCGCCGGTGAGGTAGATCACCGTCACGCTCTCGAGGGTGCGGGTGCGCGGGTCGTAGCGCCGGGCATGGTAGAGGGCGGTTCCCTCCGCGCTCGGGGCCTGGAAGAAGACGTTTTCGACGGGCTGAAGCTCGGGCGCCCTGGTCATGAAATCGTTGATCACCGATCGGTAGCGGTCGTTCGCGAGGCTGACGATCCCCTCGGTAAACACGACGATCCCCAGGGCGGCCACGCATCCGAGCAGGACGATGGGGGCGGCGATCCGGTAGAGGCTCGTTCCGCACACCCGGAGCGCGGCGATCTCGTTGTGGTCGGTCATCCGGCCCACCCCGAGGACGGTCGCCAGCAGCACGCCCATCGGCGCGCTGAACGCGATCAGGTAGGGCACTTTGTACACAAAGAGCTCCAGCGCGACCCCAAACGGCATCCCCTGGGAGATGGCGAGCCGCGCCAGATAGAACACATGGTTCATCACGAGCAGGGTGCTGAAGAACCCCAGCCCAAATCCAAACGAGATGCCGACCTCCGTGGAGAGCAGGCGGTCGAGCAGCGAGAGCCTCACAGCCGGAACCCCTCGCCGAGGTACAGGCGCCGGGCCTCGGCGCTCTTCAGCAGCTCCCCGGGTTTGCCGCTCAACAGAATCCGGCCTTCGTGGATGATCTCGACGCGATCGGTAATAGCCAGCGTGTCGCGGACGTTGTGGTCGGTGATCACGAGGCCGAGCCCCCGCTCCCGGAGGTAGCGGATCGTCCGCTGGAGCTCCTGCACCGACCTCGGGTCGATCCCGGTGAAGGGCTCGTCGAGCAACAGAAACGTCGGCTCGAGCGAGAGCGCCCGGGCGATCTCGACCCGGCGGCGCTCTCCTCCGGACAGCGTCCACGCCGGCTGCCGGCGCACCGCCGCGAGGCCGAACTCCTCAAGGAGGCGGTCCGTCCGCTGGCGGCGCACCTCGGACGACACCCGGGCCTGCTCGAGCACCATCAGGATGTTCTCTTCAACCGTGAGCCGGCGGAACACCGACGGCTCCTGCGCGAGGTACCCCAGGCCGGCCCGCACGCGGACGTTGACCGGCTCGTCGGTGACGCGCCGGCTGCCGATCCACACCTCGCCGGCATCCGCCCGCACCAGCCCGACGATCATGTAGAACGTGGTCGTCTTTCCGGCGCCGTTGTGCCCCAGGAGCCCCACGATCTCGCGGGGCGAGACCTCGATCGATACGTCGTCGACCACCCGGCGGCCGCCGTACCGCTTCGCGAGCCCTTTCGCGCTGAGCATCGCGCGCGGAGGCTCCATCCGGACGACGCGCTTCACGGGGCGGGCTCCTCGGGATACGCCACGACCCGCACGTGCCCTTCCCCGATGACGGCGTCCTCGCCCAGGAGCACGGTCACCCGCTCCGCCGTGAGCGTGTCCCGGCCGCGCAGGAGCCGGGCATGACCCCAGAGGACCGCGGTCTGCCCGACCTCGGTGTAGGTGGCATGGTCGGCCGACCCGTGCACCTCGCCGTGATCCAGCAGGACATCGCCGTCCGCCGCGGCGTCGTGGCGCCCGAGGTCGGCGGAGATCCGCTCTGCGCGAAGCGCGTCCGATCCCTGCGCGACCTCCGCGTGTCCCTCGGCGACGCCCTGATCGACGACAACCTGCCCGGTCGCGACGATCTGGTGGAGGTCGGGACGATCGTCGGCCTCCACCCGGTCGGCGGCGAACGTGCCCCACCGCGTCCGCTGCCCTCCCGGCTCCCCGTCCCCGGCAAACCGCCCAACGACGTGTCCCTCGGCCGTGACGTGCCTGGTGTCGAGCAGCGCCGCCAACCGGTCCGCGCCGACCTCGAGGGTGGGTGTCCGGACGGTCCCTCCCCGCGGGAGCACGATCTCTCGGGCTCGCTCGCTGTAACCGATCTCGGGCGCCTCGACCCGGAGCGTCCCGCGGACGACCACGACCCGCGCTCCGCTAAACGTCCACCGCTTGGTCGCGTCGTCGTACTCGATCCGCGTCGCCCCGGTGACCTCGAGCGGCACGCGGGGAACGGGTCCGGGCGCGCCCTGCGGGGGCGGCGGGGCCGCCGCCGTCGCCCGGGATCCGAGGCTCCAGCCGAGCCCCGCCGCTACGCACAGCGCGGCCGCGCCGGCGGTGCGCAGCGAGCTACCGGACGGCCGCGTGGACGTGACCAAAGAATCGGGTCTGGCCCAACGTCGTGTTGCTGACCATCCGGTCGGCGTACATGACGGTGTGTTCCTGCACCAACCTGACGTGGCCGATCCCGGTGATCGTGCCGGGGCCGGGCGCCCAATGGAGCCGGTCGGCGAACAACTCGCGCCCGGTGCTGCTCGTCCCATGCACGTTCCCGGAGATCTCCACCTCCCGGGTCCTGGTGTCGTACTGACCCCGGTCCCCGGTGATGGTGATCGTGCTGCCGTCTTTTTCGTAGAACGTCGCCTGCACATTTCGCAGGAGCGCCACCTGCTTGTTCTGCACCACCACGACGTCATCCGCGACGATGCGCCACCGCCTGCCCCCGCTGTCGTCGGTCCCTTCGAGGTCCCCCTGGTGGATCTGGGCGTAGGGCTTGAAGAGCGGCTTCCGCGCCGGGGCGCCGGGGTTCTCCGGCAACGCGGCGGCTTGAGTCGAAGACGGCGGCGGAGACCCGGACGGCGGCGTTTCCCCGTGCGGCAGGAAGGTCCAGGCCAGCCCCGCGACGAGCACGGCGGGAATCGCCCAGAACAGGAACCGGCGAACGCCCGACCACGCCGTCTGAACCGCCATGGTCCTATCGTAGCGTGACCCCCCGGGGGCTGTCCAG
>VBAO01000056.1 GCA_005883865.1 Candidatus Segetimicrobium genomatis | reverse complement strand
ACCCGCGGTGCACCGACACCGCCCGGATCGCGCGCGTCATGGCGGCGTTCGCGATCTCGACGATCCCCGAGGCCGCCTCGTGCACGGCGAGCCCCAGCCGGGATCCCACCGACTCGACGGCGCGCCGGGCCCGGTCGGGATCCAGCCGCAGTCCCCCAAACGTCGCCTCCGGGTTGAGGTAGCCCAGGACGACGCAGGCGTCGGTGACGGTCGCGTCCTCCCCCCCGCGGCCGTAGCAGGCCGGCCCCGGGACGGCGCCGGCGCTCTGCGGTCCCACGCGGAGCGCCCCGGCGCGATCGACCCGCGCGATGGATCCGCCGCCGGCGCCGATGCTCTCGACGGCGAGCGACCGCATCCGGACGGGCTGCCCCAGGACCCGGCGCTCCGAGACGGTCTCCACGCGGCCGTCGCGGACGAGGCAGACGTCCGTGGACGTCCCCCCCATATCGAACGTCACCGCGTCGAGCACGCCGGCCCGCGCGGCCACCGCCTGCGCCGCGGCGACCCCGCCCGCGGGGCCCGACAGCAGCATCGCAAGCGGAATCCGGCGCATCGCGGCGGGCGTCGCCATCCCGCCGCTCGATTGCATCAGCCGCAGCGTCGCCGCCCGGTGCCCCCGCGCCAGCCCGGCCTCCAGATCGGTCAGGTAGCGGTCCACCAGCGGCGCGAGGACGGCGTTGGCGCAGGTGGTGTGCGTCCTCTCATACTCGCGGTGCTCCGGGTTGACGTCCGACGAGAGACTGATGTGCGGGACGGTCCCCGCCAGGAGCTCGGCGATCCGGCGCTCGTGGGAGGGGTTGCTGTACGCGTGCAGCAGGCTGACGGCCACCGCGTCGGCCCGCGCGCGCCTGAGGGCGGTGGCGACCCGCGCCACGTCGGCCTCGTCAAGCGGTAGCAGGACGCGCCCGGCGTGATCCATGCGCTCGGTCACCTCGAAGCGGAGCGAGCGCGGAACGGGCGGCGGGACCCGCCCCGGGACGTCGAGGCGGTACAGGTGGTCGCGCTGTTGGCGCCCGATCTCCAGGACGTCGCGAAACCCGCGGGTCGTCACCAGGGCCGTCCGGGCTCCCCTTCCCTCCAGCATCGCGTTGGTGACCACGGTCGTGCCGTGCGTCAGGCCCGCGACCTCGTCGTCGGGCCCGAGCAGGGTCTCAAGCCCTTCGAGCACCGCCTGGGAGGGATCGGGGGTCGTCGGGACCTTCAGCATCCGCAGCGTCCCGCCGTCGGACGGGTGCGCCACCAGATCGGTGAACGTGCCGCCCACGTCGATCCCAACGCGGAACCGGCCGCCCATCGCCCGGCCTACCCGCCGATGGCCTGTCTCAAGTAGGCGAGGGCGCGGGGGACCGCGGTGCGGCCCGGCTCCTCGCCCTCGTACTCGACCGAGACCCACCCGCCGTACCCCGCCGCCTTGAGGAGGCCGATCACCGCGTCGTGATCGACCCGGGGGTCGCGACCGCCGGCATCGACCCGGGTGAACTTGGCGTGCACGTGCCAGGCGCGCGCCGCGGTCGAGGCGATCGAGGCGAGCCCGTCCAGGTAGTTGCCCGTGTCGAGCAACAACCCGAGGGCCGGGCTGCCCACCTCGTCGAAGATGGCGGTCGCATGGGCGGCCGTCTGCACGAAGCCGCCGTGGTTGTGGTTCTCCAGCACGAGCCGCACCCCGAGCCGCTCGGCCTCCCGGCACGTCGATCGCAGCGCGGCGATCATCGCCGGCCAGCGGACGGCGCGCTCCCCCTCCGGCCATCCGGCGAAGGTCCGGACGAAGCGCGACCCGAGGCGTTTTCCCGCGCCCATCCACTCGCGGGTCCGCGCTTCCTCGGCGCGAAGCCGGGCCTCATCGGCCACCCCGAAGTTGTTCATCACGGCGATGTTGACGATCTCCAGCCCGTAGCGGGCCGCGGCGGTCCGCAGCCCGCCGAGCCGCTCGGCGGTGGGCGGGCCGATGTGCTTGTCCTCGAGCTCCACGCCGGTGAGGCGCAGCTCCTCGGCGCAAAGCCGCAGCCACTCCTCGAGCCCAAGATGCCCCGCCCCGAGCAGGTCGTTGTAGGATTCCGAGCTACAGGCCAGGCGTATGGTCATCGCGTCGCCGCGGTCCCGGCGAGGCCGGGGCTCGGGCGTCAATTGCGCCGGGCCAGCAGGACCCCATCCCGCAATGGGACGATCGTGCTGGTGAAATCCTTGTCGGCGAACACCGCGCGCGTGAACGACCGGACCCCTTCCGTGTCGGTGTCGGCGGCCCGAGGGTCGAGGACCTTCCCGCGCCAGAACATGTTGTCGGCGAGGAGCAGGCCGCCTGAGCCGAGGTGCTGCTTGATCACCGGCAGCGACGCGGGATACCCGTCCTTCTCGATGTCGCTGAAGATGATGTCGAACCGACCGTCGGTGTTCCGGAGCGCCGTCACGGCCTCGCTCACGGTGAATCGGATCACCCGCTCGAGTCCCAGCCGTTCCAGGTACCCGCGGGCGGCGCGGGAGAGGCCCTCGTCCCACACCACATGGAAGACCTCGCCGCCCCCGTTGTCGCGCACCCCCATGGCGAACCAGGCGGTGGAATACCCGTACCCCGAGCCGAGCTCGAAGACGCGCCGGGCGCCGCTGAGGCGGGTCAGCATGTACAGGAGCTGCCCCACGGCCGGGCCGACGATGGGAAACCGGTTGGCGACGCGAATCCCGTGTCCACGAGTTCCATCATCTGTCCTCCCATCACACGCTGCTCTGCCTGCTCATACACGTACGAAGCGAGGAGAACCTCGTCCTGCTCCCGAAGGAGCCGGCCCATGGAGCGCTCCATCGACTGGATCACGTTCGATTGTTACGGCACGCTGATCGACTGGGAGGGCGGGGTCGCCAATGCCCTCGGGTCCCTCCTTCCGCCGCCGATCGACCGCGCGGCGCTGGCCGCCCGGTACATCGCGGTCGAAGCCGAGGTGGAACACGAGCGCTATCGTCCGTACCGCGACGTCCTCGCGGTCGCGGGCGCGCGCGTCATGGAGGCGCTCGGCCGTCCGCTCCCCCCCGGACGGGAGCGGGTCCTCCCAGACTCCCTGCCGTCCTGGCGACCGTTCCCCGAGGTGCCGCAGGCGCTCGGCGCGCTTCAGGCCGCAGGGTACCGCCTCGCGATCCTCTCCAACGTGGACCGCGACCTCCTCGCGGCGTCGATCGCCCAACTCGGGGTCGTGCCCGACCTGGCCATCACCGCCGAGGACTGCCGGAGCTACAAACCGGCCCCGGGCCACTGGGACCGGTTCCGGATGCTGAGCGGCGCCCCGCCCTCCCGCACCTCCTTCGGCTACCGCACGGTCTTCGTGAATCGCCGCGATGCCCCCATCGATGGGGTCACGCCGACCCGCGTCCTCCCCGACCTCCGCCCGCTGCCCGCGGCGATCGAAGAGTTGGGCGGTCCTTGACACCTTTTCGGGGCCTCCAGTATGCTAGAAAAGCCGCGGGCGCATCCGAGCGTGCCGAAGTGGCGGAATTGGCAGACGCGCTACGTTCAGGGCGTAGTGGGCGAAAGCCTGTGGGAGTTCGAGTCTCCCCTTCGGCACCATCCTGACGCCGGACGATGGCCGTAGATCATCCTGCATCTCCCGACCTCGACGTTGCCGTCCTCACGCATCTGCGGGGCTATCCCGAGGAACTCCGCCGGTTCAGCAACCTGATCAAACAGGCCCACCCCCACGGGCGGACGGCCGTGGAGTTCTTCCTCTCGCGTCCGGTCGCCGAGAACTCGTTCATCGCGATGCTGTGCCGGTTGGTCCAGGCCGGGGAGGACATCGTCACGGTCGTCGAGGCCGCGGACGTGCTCCACGTGCCGCCCGCCCGGGTCCTCGACCTGGCGGCCACTCCCGGGTTCCCCCGCCCCCTGTCGGGGGAGGGACGGCATCAAGTGTGGCGCCGGACGGATATCGCCGCGTTCCGGAGCCCGGGCGCGCCGGCCGCGGGCTGAGGGTATCCGCAGATGGCGAGGCTCGCGCTCCTCATTCGCTGCCAGGTGTGCGGACATGAGTTCGACACCGGGATCCGCATGGACCGGCGCAACTTTGCCCGGGCGACCTTCGCCAGCAATTACCACAGCTGCCCCCGCTGCGGACGCCGGGGCATCTATCACAAGGAAGACTTCCGCGTGAAGGAAGAGGGCTCGTTGAGAACGGGGAGAGCCGTGCGCGGCGTCGATTAAGAACCGGCCAGTGGCGCGGCGGAGCTTGGTAGCGATCACCAATTTCTATGGGATGAGAGAGATCAGTGGGCCCCGCCACCCTTAGCACATAAGCACTGAATCTGGGAGAAATTCGAGTGTCCGGATGGATACGGGTGACCGTCCAGATCAGCCGCCACTTCTCTGTATTCACTGAAAAGGGTGGGGCACTAGAAGAATCGCCCGTTTCCCCGTAGGCTGACGGGACTGTCGAAGGTGAAAGAGGCAACAGGAAACCACCGCGTGCACCGCGGCGCAGGTAATTTCCACAGGACTTTCAGACCAAGGGGGATGATTAGTGGGGTACTGCCGGTAAGTCCCGTAACTGTAGTACGCGACGACCCGGGTAATTACCCCGAGCCGATCCGCGATGATGGAGAGACTGCCCCTGGACCGGGGTTGGACGAAAACCCCGGCTTGGCTCGTCCGATGGAAGGAGTGCAGGCACCAAAGACGAAACCTCAGGCTACACTCGGTCGTGATCCGCGACGGCTGCGCCGGTCGTCGCGCCCGCCGGGGAAGGGGGGCAATATCCGTGGACGTTCCCGCAACCCTCGTACAAACCCGAAGATGCGCCGGAGGGCACGCGGCCTGGTGGCTCGCGGGGTTCGTGGCCCTGACGGCCTGCGTCGCCCTGGCCACGTCGGTAACCGCCCAGGTCCAGGGGGCCTTGGCCAAGGCCAGGGCTGCCAAGATGCTGGTGGTCGGGATTTCCGGCGGCGACGCGCCGATCGCTTGGATGTCCCCCAAGGACGAGCCCCTCGGGATCACCCTTGACCTCTGCAAGGAGCTGATCAAACGCGAGGGGATCGATAAGCTCGATGTCTACACAATGCCATTCTCGAGCCTTATCCCGGCCCTAACCAGTGGGCGCATCGATTTCGCCTGCGACACGTTCTTCCCCACCGAGAAGCGCAAACAACTCGTCGACTTCACCGATATTGTCTTCTACAACTCGGAGACATTGATCGTAAAGAAAGGGAACCCAATGAAGATTCACAAGCTGGCCGACCTCGCGGGCAAGTCGGCGGGGTCCTATGAGGGCACGGTCTGGATCGACTGGCTGAACGACCTCAACAAACAGGGCGCCAAGATTGGGGTGAAGGCGTACCCCGCTGTGACCGAGCTGGTGGCGGACGTCGCGGCCGGTCGGCTTAACGGCGGGATCCTCGACGCGGTGCTGGCGGCCTACGCGGTGAAGCAGAACCCGAAGCTGGGAATCGAGCTTGTGGCGGACTACCAGCCCCGGGAGAAACAGGCCAACGCGGTGGCGCTGGTGGTGCGAAAGGACAGCGGCGATCTCCGCGAGGCCTTCAACCGCATGCTGGCAACCATGAAGACCGACGGATCGCTCGACAAGGTCTTCGAGCGGTACGGGCTGGTCCCGCCGAGCTTCTACCTCAAGCCGTAACGCTGACGATCGAAGGCGCCGGGCGGGGTGACGCTGCCGCGCGACATGCCCGCCCGGTTAGCTGGAGCCCGCCATGATCGACCGCTGGCTCGAGTGGGGGCCGCCGCTCTTGCGAGGCACGGCCCTGACGATCTTTCTCACCTTCGGGAGCTTCACCTTCGCGCTTGTGCTGGGACTCATGCTCGCGCTCGCGCGGCTCAACCGCCGGCGGTGGTACCTCTGCAGCCCTGCGCAGGCGTTGGTGGAGTTCGTGCGCGGAACGCCGCTGCTGGTCCAGCTCTTCTATCTTTACTTCGTGCTCCCGTTCGTTGGGATCACGTTGAATCCCATCGTCACGGGGATCCTGGGCCTCGGGGTCAATTACGGGGCCTACATGAGCGAGGTCTACCGGGCGGGGATCGAGGCAATCGACCGCTCGCAGTGGGAGGCGGCCCACGCGCTGGCCATGCCGACCACGTTGATCATGCGCATGATCGTGCTTCCACAGGCGTTCCGGATCATCATTCCGCCGATGGGCAACTACCTCATCTCGCTCTTCAAAGACACGGCGATTGTGGCCACCATCTCGATCGAGGAGGTCACCTTCACCGCCCGGCTGCTCGCGTCACAAACGTTCCAGTACCTCGCGATTTTCACGGCGGTCCTCGTCATCTACTTCGTGATCAGCTATCCGGCGAGCCGAGGGGTGGCCTGGCTCGAGCGGCGGCTGCGGATCGGTGCCTGATGGGCGAGCCCCAGTTCCGCATCGATGCCCCGGAGAGCGTCGACGCCCGAACCGGCTCTCCGGCGCCGCTCATCACGGTGCGGGACGTCTGGAAGCGCTTCGGCACCCTGGAGGTGCTGCGGGGGCTCACGCTAGACGTGGACCCGGGCGAGGTCGTCGTGGTGATCGGCCCGAGCGGGTCGGGGAAGACTACCCTCCTACGGATCTTGAATTGCCTTGAGACGGTTAACGCGGGCACGGTCACAATCAAGGGCATTCCGGTCGCGGCCCCCGGCGCCGACGGGCGGCCCCAGCGGCCGAACGACCGGACGATCCGGACCGTCCGCCTCGAGGTCGGCATGGTGTTCCAGCGGTTCAACCTGTTTCCGCACCTCACGGTGCTTGAGAATATCACGATGGCGCCGGTGCATGTGCGCCGCCTCGATCCTGCCACCGGTCGGGCCCGGGCGACCGAGCTGCTCCAGCGCATGGGACTCGTGGAGAAGGCGGCCGCGTACCCGCATCAGCTCTCAGGCGGGCAGCAGCAGCGCGTGGCGATTGCTCGGGCGCTTGCGATGCAGCCCGAAGCGATGTTGTTCGACGAGGTCACCTCAGCGCTCGATCCGGAGCTCGTCGGCGAGGTCCTGACGGTGATGCGCCAATTGGCCGAGGACGGGATGACCATGGTGATCGTCACCCACGAGATGCAGTTCGCGCGCGAGGTCGCCGACCGGGTCATCGTCATGGACCAAGGCCGGATCATCGAGGTCGGGGATCCCCAGACCATCTTTCGGGCACCCACCCATCCCCGGACGGTAGAGTTCCTGCACCGGATCCTCATGGAAGGTCGCGAGGCCGATGGCGGACGCCTGGCGAAGCCCTGAGGCGCGCATCGTCGTTCGCGGCGCACGGTGAGGCGCGGCATGCCCACGTTTCTCCCCGAGGACTCGCTCCAAACGCCCCGCTTCTGTGGCATCACAACCTTCATGCGGGTGCCCCACACCAAGGCGCTTGACGGCGTCGACGTTGCCGTGCTCGGGATCCCCTTCGACACGGGCTCTCCGTTCCGGGTCGGGTCGCGCTTCGGCCCGAGCGCGATCCGCGCGATGTCCTTGCCGTCGTCGACTACGGGGACACGGACGTGGCGCCGGGGTATCTTCCCGAGTCGTTCGAGCGGATCGAGGCGGCGGTGGCCCCGCTCGCCCGGCGGGGTGTGATCCCACTGGGCCTCGGGGGCGACCACTCGATCACGCTGCCGGAACTCCGGGCGCTCGGAAAGGTACACGGGCCGCTCGCGATACTCCAGTTCGACTCGCATACGGACACCTGGGACACGTATTTCGCCGGCCAGAAGCACAGCGCTGGCACCGCGTTCCGGCGCGGGGTGGAGGAGGGCTGGATCGACGCCCGGGCGTCGATCCAGGCCGGGATGCGGGGCTCGCTCTTTACCCGCTCGGATGTCCAGCAGTCCGTGGACCTCGGCTATGAGGTTGTGACGACGGACGAGATGCTCGACGGCGGGATCGAAACCCTCGCGGGGCGGATCCGCGAGAAGTTCCGCGGGCGAAAGGTCTTCCTCTCGTTCGACATGGACATCGTGGACCCTGCGTTCGTTCCTGGGGTCCAGACTCCCGAGGCCGGGGGGCCCACGGCCCGTGAGATCCTCCGGCTGCTTCGAAGCCTCCGCGGCCTGAACCTGGTGGGCGCAGACGTGGTCGAGATGAACCCCAATTACGACGCCGGGCAGATCACGGCCCTCCTGGCCGCGACGGTCGGCGCAGAGATCCTCGCGCTCATCGCCGCCTGGAGGCACGATACGCGACCCTCCTAGTTGAGAGAGCCGGTCTGGGCCACCGGAGTAACCGCCTTGCTGCAAAGCTGCCAGAAGGATTTAGGGCGAAGAGAATTCCGTATACGCTCCCCTATGCCGCGTCCCCGAGAGGTTTCCTCTTCATTGCCGATTGCCATGCATCCGCGAGCGCAAGGGCATAGAGCACGAGCCCTCATCCTGCTTTACGTACTTGACCGAGCGCGGTGAGGGTGACTGTTGGGCCGACAACGCCGAATGACAACCATTGAGGCTCGGCCGCGTGGTGCCTCATAAGAAACGGTTACCGCACTTGGGGTGGTTGCCTCAAAAATCGGTCGGCGCATTTCCATAGCGAAGTGAGGATCTCCTCGATGGTTCGGCGTAGCGTGACGGGATTGAGACTTTGGTAGCGGTCTGCCAGAGGGCGCGCGGCGGTCGGGGTGAGGGCGCCCCCGTCCAGGAGGCGTTGATACGGGGTGCGGGCCACAGCGACATATGGGGGGAACCATTCTCCGAGAAATCGGATCTTGTTCATTCTTAAAAAGATATGCCAAGGTTCCCTCGAGTGTAGCCGTACGGAGGAGGGCCGAGCGCGCCGCGGGCAGCGTCTGGACGCGGAACCTGACACGCTTGCATCCTTCCGCAGCGCGGACGTATAATGAGGCCGGTTTTCGTCCCGCACCGCTTCACTGCTTCACCCTGCGCGGTGATCGAACTCCAACATTTCGAGGGGAGGCGATGGCATGGCGA
>VBAO01000055.1 GCA_005883865.1 Candidatus Segetimicrobium genomatis | reverse complement strand
GTCAACGACCGCGTCGATGTCGCGCTGATCTCCGGCGCCGACGGCGTGCACGTCGGTCAGGACGACCTGCCGGCGCGCGACGTCCGCGCCCTGATGGGACCGCGCGCCCTCATCGGCGTGTCGGCGGCCACGGTCGAGGAAGGCGAGGCCGCGGAGCGCATGGGGGCGGACTACCTCGGCGTCGGCGCAGTCTATCCCACCGGCACCAAGCCGGACGCGGGCGCCCCGGTCGGCCTGGCGCGCCTGGGGGAGATCCGGCGCGCGGTCCGCCTGCCGCTCGTGGGGATCGGCGGCATCACGGCGGACAACGCCGCCGCGGTCATCCGGGCCGGGGCCAGCGGGGTCGCGGTGATCACCGCGGTCACCATGGCCAAGGACATGGCGGCCGCGACCCGGAGGCTGCGGAAGGAGGTCGATGCCGCGCTCTCCCGATAGCACCGTAGCGTCGATCGGCGAGTTTGGGCTGATCGACCGGCTCCGGCGCCTCGTGCCGACCGGCGGCCCGGGCGTTGTGCTCGGCGTGGGCGACGACGCGGCCGTGCTCCGGTTCACCGGTCCCGTCGTGGCCACGTGCGATGCGCAGATCGAAGGCGTGCACTTCACCTGGGACCTGTGCGGGCCCGACGACGTGGGGTGGCGCGCGATCGCGGTCAACCTGAGCGACATCGCCGCGGTGGGCGGGACTCCGCGGTTCGTCCTCATCTCCCTGGCCCTGCCCCCGGACATCCCGGTCGCGACCGTCGAGGGGATCTATGCGGGCGTCGCGCAGGCCTCGTCCGCGCACTCGGTCGTCGTCGCCGGCGGAAACCTGTCCCGGACTCCGGGACCGCTCGCCGTCGACGTGACCGCGCTCGGGGATGCCGGCCGGGTGGTGGCGCGGGCGGGCGCCCGTCCCGGCGACGGGGTCTGGATCACCGGGACCGTGGGAAAGGCGGCGGCCGGCCGCTATCTCGCGCAGCATCCAGGGGTCCGGGTCCCCGGAGGGGCCGCCCTCGTCGCCGCGTTTCGCCGGCCGACCCCCAGGGTGCAGGCCGGCGGCCTCCTGGGTCAGAACCCGGCGGTGAGCGCGATGATCGACACGAGCGACGGGACGGCGAGCGACCTCCTCCACCTCGTGACGGCGTCCGGGGTGGGTGTACGGGTGGACGAGGCGCGCCTGCCGGTCCCCGAAGGGCTGCCAGAGACGGCCGGGGAGGCGGGGAACGATCCGGCGGAGTGGATGCTCGGCGGCGGCGAAGACTACGAGTTGTTGTTCACGGCGGCCGGAGCGTTCGATCCGCAGGCCCCCGGCCTCGCGGGGACCCTCGGGACGCCCCTCACCCGGATCGGCGAGATCCTGCCCGCCTCCGACGGCCGGTGGCTCATGGGCCGCGGGGGTCGACGGCGCCCGCTCGCCGCGCCCGGATGGGACCACTTTCGAGGCGAGGGGTGACGGCGGTGCCGGTCCCGCGCGCGCTCACGATCGCCGGGTCGGACTCAGGGGGCGGGGCGGGGATCCAGGCCGACCTGAAGACCTTTTCCGCGCTGGGCGTCTTCGGGATGACGGCGATCACCGCGCTCACCGCGCAGAACACCACCGGGGTCGCCGCCATCGTGGAGATGGCGCCTCAGTTCGTCCGGCAACAGATCGACGCGGTCGTGGACGACATCGGGGTGGATGCCGCGAAGACCGGGATGCTGAGCTCGGAGCCGATCATCGAAGCGGTCGCGGACGCGATCCGCCGGCACCGGATCACGCAGCTCGTGGTCGATCCCGTGATGATCGCCAAGAGCGGCGCGCCGCTCCTGCGCCCGGAGGCGCAGGGGGCGCTCAGGCGGATCCTGCTGCCCCTCGCGCTGGTGGTCACGCCCAACCTGCACGAAGCGAAGGAACTGGTCGGTCGCGACGTGGCGACCCTCGAGGCGATGGAGGAGGCCGCGCGCGCGATCCACGCGCTCGGCCCCCGCTACGTCGTCGTGAAGGGTGGCCACCTCGGAGGGGACGCCGTGGACATCCTCTTCGACGGGCGCCGGTCCGAGCGGCTCACGGCGCCCCGGATCGAGAGCCGGCACACGCACGGCACGGGGTGCGTGTTCTCCGCCGCGATCACCGCGCACCTGGCCCGGGGCGTCCCCGTCGCCGCGGCGGTCCACGAGGCCAAGGCGTTCATCACGGGGGCGATCCGGGAGGCGCTCCCGCTCGGACGGGGCCACGGGCCCGCGAACCCCATGCACGGCCGCCAGAGTTAGGGACGCCCCGGTTAGGGATCACTGCGCCATTGTGGCGAAATTCACGCGAGTTTCTCGACCGACCCCTGTGTACGTGCGACTCGGCCTTGGAACAGACGCGCATCGGTGACTACCTGTTCGGGGGCCTGCTGGTATATCTCCAGATTACTCCGAAGCGTTCGGAACAGGTCTCTTAGAGAGGACTTCTATCCGATCGGCGAGCGGGGTCAGTTCCCAGTCCGCCACACGAGCAACGATCCTCCGCAATAACTCCCCAATGGGAAGGGGCTGAGGGACCAGCACAATGCCAGCATGGCGGCGCCCGAGGCGTCCCCAGGCGTCTGCCAGACGAAGAAAATCCCGTACGTCGGCGGTTACAAGAGCACGCCGTTGCGCCGTTGCACGCGCCAGCAGCTCTTCGTCCGACACACCACGCCACGATGCCTCGATGACGTGGACAGTATCGATCTGATGCGTACGCAGGGCGTTGGCTAAGGGTAGGGGGATGTGCTCGTCGAGCAGAAGGGCAACGGCCACCTAGTGCGGGGGCTGCGGTGGCACCGCAGCGGCCTGGGCGGCAATCTCCGCAGTAATCTCCTCGCGATGATCATGCCAGTAGCTCAACGCGTCGTGGAGCTGCGCAAGAGCCAGGTGAGGGAACATGCCGGCCAATTCTTCAGCGCTCAAACTATACTGCTGAACATAAGACACGAGCACCCATACGGGGACCCGCGTCCCGGCGATGACGGCCGCGCCACCGCAAACCTGGGGGTCTTTCACAATGTGGGGATGTTCCGTCCGCACAGCAGGCACCGCGCCAGCCTCCCTCCCGCACTGTCCTTAGTATACCGCATCGCTCTGACTCCGAGACTTTACCGGTTCGCGGTCGTGCTGACGCAGCGACGTCCACAAGATCTTGAATGCAGCGGCGGCGCCTTAATTGGGTTACCATTAGGAGGACACATGGTCAAGTCTAGAAGGCTGTCGCCGATTCATCCTGGCGCAATCCTCCGCGAGGATTTTATGGCGCCGCTCGGTATCACCATGAACCAGCTCGCCCTGGATCTTCATGTTCCGGTCAGTCGCGTCGCGAAGATCGTTCACGAGCGCGGAGGCATTACTCCAGACACGGCCCTGCGTCTTGGACGCTACTTCAATACCAGACCAGCGCGCGGTTCTGGATGAACGCACAGGCAGCCTATGACCTCGAGGTCGCACAGGACGCGCTTCAGCGCAACGTCGAGCGAGACGTACGGCCACGGGCTGGCTTTGCGCTGAGTTAAAAAAACATCGTCAGGAATTGATTCCGACGGAGCTGCTCCGGTGATCCGGGCGACACGGGAAAAGGCACAGGAAGGGTCTCCTTCCAGCTTGACACTAGGCGGTCATAGGCGCCCACTAAGCCCCAAAACGAAATATGTTATAGTATGACTAGAACAAGCGTGCGCCTTGCGTCACCCAACCAATTTTCCCGGGTTGTGG
>VBAO01000054.1:4199-5566 GCA_005883865.1 Candidatus Segetimicrobium genomatis | reverse complement strand
TAGAGGAGGGCGAGATAGAGCGCAGCCGCGACTACGCCAACCACCGACGAGGACCGGCTCAGGACACCGAGTATCCCAGGGATGGCGAGCAGGCCAAGCAAAACGCTGAAACTGAAGTTACTCGTGACTTCTTCTCCCCACCGACGTTTGAAGAGATCAACCGACCGTTTGAATGAGTCCAGGACGTCGAGGTCCTCAAAGATGATCACCGGAATGATGAAGAACGTCGCCAGCGACCACCCCACCTCCAGCACCGGACCCACCACCCACCGCAGGACTCGACTGTGTTCAAGCATCCGCAGGAGTATGCCGACGGTCGCAGCGATGAGTGACCAGAGGAGAATCCGCTCCACATTCTCCCAGGCAAATCGAAAGCCGTCGCCTAATGTGGGGTCCCCGCCGGATAGGCGGATATTCGCGCACGCCATCAGCGCACTGTTGAAGAAGATGATGACAAAGAAGCTCCCCGAGTAGAGCAGGAAGAGCATGGGGTACATCTCTTGCGGCGTCGGGGGCTCGCGGAGGTGGCTCCTCAGCGGGAGCAATATCGGGCCGTCGACCACGACCAGCATGAGCACGCTGAGCAAAGGGAACACAAGGATTTCCTTATCGGCAAGCAGGATCGCGACACTCTCCTGCATCAAGTCCCAGGTGCGCGCCAGGGTCCCCACATTCATCCCCCCGTCGCATGATGTGACCGTCTATGTAGTGCCCGGGACGACAAGCCCATAGACCCCGGAGAAGTCCTCCCCAATGGTCCACATCGCCTGGGAACATATGGTGGAATCCGAAGTGCGGGCCGTTAGCTCAGCAGGCCCGACTCTTGCCCTTATAAAACAGCCTCGTGCGTGTCCGGGTTGAACACGTGCATCTTTTTCATATCCAGGACGACTTCCGTGTCGTGGCCCATTCGCGCCTGGCTGCGGGCGTCGACCCGGGCCACGATGCTGTGCTCCCCCGCGGTCAGGTAGAGGATGATGTCGGAGCCCAGCGGCTCGTGCACGTCCACCGCGGCGCGGACGACCGCCTCATTCTTCGCATCCGGGCGGAGCGCGTGGTCGTGGATGTCCTCGGGCCGGATGCCGAAGATGATCG
This sequence comes from Candidatus Segetimicrobium genomatis, assembly GCA_005883865.1. Classification (GTDB taxonomy): domain Bacteria; phylum Sysuimicrobiota; class Sysuimicrobiia; order Sysuimicrobiales; family Segetimicrobiaceae; genus Segetimicrobium. The sequence continues at coordinate 4,471 of VBAO01000054.1, read as the reverse complement.
GGCGGCCGGCCCAGGCGGTGAGCGTCGGGACGTAGTCCGGCGGCACTTCCGCCCGGAACACGCCCCCGTCGACGACCATCCTGCCGTCCTGCCGGGTAACCTTGGCTTCGAGGAAGTTCATCGCGGGCGACCCGATGAACCCGGCCACAAACAGGTTCGCGGGCTTCTCGTACAGGTTGAGCGGGCTGTCGACCTGCTGGACGAGCCCGTCCTTCATCACCACGATCCGGTCCCCCATCGTCATCGCCTCGACCTGGTCGTGGGTGACGTAG
>VBAO01000054.1:0-4177 GCA_005883865.1 Candidatus Segetimicrobium genomatis | reverse complement strand
TTGCTGAGCGGCTCGTCCATCAGGAACACCTGCGGCTCCCGCACGATCGCGCGCCCCAGCGCGACGCGCTGCCGTTGCCCGCCCGAGAGCTGCTTGGGCTTCCGGGAGAGGAGCTCCTGGATGCCCAGCATCTCCCCCGCCTCCTTGACCCGCCGGTCGATCTCCGCGCGCGGGTATTTCCTGAGGCGCAACCCGAACGCCATGTTGTCGTACACCGTCATGTGGGGGTACAGCGCGTAGTTCTGGAAGACCATCGCGATGTCGCGGTCCTTCGGGGCCACATCGTTGACCAGCCGTTCCCCGATGTAGATGTTGCCGGCCGTGGCCTCTTCGAGCCCGGCGACCAGCCGGAGGCAGGTGGTCTTCCCGCAGCCCGACGGTCCGACCAGCACGGTGAACTGCCGGTCCGGGACATCGAGCGTCACGCTGTTCACGGCGATGACGTTGCCGAACTGCTTGGACACCTGCTCGAGGAGAACCTTGGCCATGGAACACCCCTCGGCGGCCCAGTCTCTGCGCGGTCGCCCGCACCCAATGAGTTGCCGCCGCCCGAGTCTACGACGCCGGGGCGGCCCTCCCCTGCTCTTTTGGCCGTCACTTGCCGGTGGACGCCGCGGGCGGATCCTGGGACTGGGTGTCGCGCTTCATCGCGTAGAGTCGGAGGTCGGCCACCTGCAGGAGTTGGTCCGGCTCTTCCCCGTCGCGGGGCCAGGCGGCGATGCCCCAGGAGAAGGTCGTGCGTACCCCACGTCCCGCCCGGTCCGGAAGGGGGATCACCACGGTGCGGAGCCGATCGAGCATCTCCATCGCCTGCGCCCGGCTCGACTCGGGCAGCAGGAGGATGAACTCGTCGCCCCCGAACCGCGCGGCCAGGTCGGACTGGCGGACGGCCTGGCTCAGCGTCTCGGCGACCCGGATGAGGACCTGGTCCCCGACCGCGTGGCCGTGGATGTCGTTGACGGACTTGAACCGGTCGAGGTCGAGGAGGGCGACGCAGAACTCGGATTTCGCGCGCCGGCCTCGTTGGATCTCAGCCTGGAGACGATCCAAGAAGGCGCGGCGGTTCGCCAGCCCGGTCAGCGAGTCGGTCGCCGCGAGCTCCTTCAGCTGCTCGTGCAGGCGCGCCACCTCCACCGCGCCCGCGAGATAGCGCGCCACGATGGCGAGGAGGTTGAGGTCGGCTGCCGGGAAGCCGCCGACGGCTTCCCGATAGGCGCTCACCACGCCGATCGGACGCCGGTGGACGACCAGCGGCGCGTAGATGGCGGACCGGATCCGGGGTTCTCGCAGAAACCACCGCGGCTCACTCTTCAAGTCGGGGACCAGCAGCGGGATGCCCGACTCCATCACTGTCCACACGAGCCCCTGGCCGCGGGAGAGGACGGACCCCTTCACCCCCGCGCGGACCCCCGACGCAGCCCGGATCACGATCACATCCTCGGTGGCGTGCTTCGTGAGCAGCGAGATTTCGCAGGAATCGAACCCTGCTTCCTCGTGCAGCACGTGGATGACATGGTCCAGGAGATCGGTGAGGCTCAACACCGTGGTGAACTCGGCCGCGAGCCGGGCGAGAAAGGTCAATCCCCGCTCCGACTCGGTCGGCAGCCTGGTGCCGCCCGACAGCGACGAAGACGCGCGCGATTCCGCCGGCCGCCTGTCGTGCCTGTGTTTGCGCCCCGATCGTTCGGTCACGACAATGCAATGCCCCGTTCGCGCCTGCCGGAGACCTCGGAGACCACACGGCATCCGCGGGGGGCGCGGGTAGCGGGCGGATCAGCGGACCTCGTGCAACTTCTGCTTGATCGTGGCGATGATCTCGACCGGCGTCGGATCGATCCCGCGGAGGTACGCCAGGTAGACGCTCACGAGATCGCCCATTGACACCAGCGAGAGCAGGCGGGCCAGGCGGCCGGTGCCGCGCGCACGCACCTCGTGCACGTCCGCCGCCGGCCCGAGCGCAAGATCGGTCGTCAGGCGAATCCGCTGCGCCAGGCGCGCCGGCTCGGCCCCGTCCAGCAGCATTACCACGGCGAAGCGGCCCGCGAGCTCCGGCGGGGCTCCCCACCCGACCGTCTCGTTGTGGTTCAACTCCGGGAAAACGCTCCAGGTCGCCAGGGTCTTGCTGTTCTCGTTGAACTGACACTTCCAGCGGCGCGCCGCCGCCTCGAGCCACGGAGAGGCGGCGTACACGGCGGGGACCCGGCCGGCGAGCTGCTCGGCGAGGCGCTTCGCCGGGTTGCGCAGCGTGGGCACGTCGGGCGCGCAGTCCCCGGCGAGTGTGTCGAGCGCCTCCGCCGCCGCCTCGACCTCCTTGCCGCACGGCTCCACGAGCTTCCAGCGCTCCAGGGCGGCCAGCAGCGGGAGCATCAGGTACCCGAGCGCCGCGCGAGGGGCCAGGCCCCCCGGCACCAGGACGCCCCCCCGCTCGGCCGCCTGCGCCAGCGACCCCCCGGAGGTGATCGCGAACACGGTCGCCCCGGCGCGCTCCGCCTGGAGGACCGCCGCGAGGGTCTCCTCGGTCGCGCCGGAGTAACTCACGGCGGCCACGATCGAGCGCGGCCCCACGAACCCCGGGAGCTCGTATCCGCGCACCAGCGCGATGGGAATCGGACATGTGGGCGCGAGGTATCCGGCGAGCAGGTCGCCGGCGATCGCCGACCCGCCCATCCCGCACACGACGAGGTGCTGCGGAGCCTCGGCGAGGCGGGGGACCCTCGCGGAGCGGCCGAGGGCCCACCCTTCGCGCACCTGCCGCGGCAGCGCGAGCGCGATCCCGAGCATCCCGGATGGATCGCGGGCCTTCCACTGCCGGGGATCGTCCAAGATGGACATGCCCGAGGATTCGGCGGCAGGACCTCCTCCCCCCGCCACGGCTCCAGGCGGCGCAGGGAGAGCTCCTGGCCGGCCCGAAGGAACCACCCGTTTCTCAGGGCGCGATGCGACCGGGAGAATGCCGGGAATGAGCGGCGAGCGGCGCGCGCCGGACCGAAGCGGGCCGGCGCGCAGGTCGTCGATTGACATCCGGGCCCTGCTCACCCACCGGGAATACATCAAGACCACCGCCTACCTGCTGCCCCGCCCCGCAAAGATCAAGGTGCTCGAGATGATGGAACGGTTCCGGTCCCTGCGAACGGACCGGCGGGAAGGGGCGAAGGGTCTCCCCTCGTCCCTACCCGAGATGACCGGCGGGGAGCTGGTGCGCGAGATCAACTGGCGGATCGGGACCCTCCCCCCCGAAGACGCGGAGGCCGTCGCAGGCTTCGTCCAGCGGCTGTGCCGGTGGCGGGCGCGGCGGAGCCTCAAGCGGCGCGACGGGGGAGAGCCCGAGGCGCCGCGCGCACGCAGGACCGACCGGTGACGCCGGCGCGCGGCGCCCGCCGGCCCCGCATCCTGCTGCTCCACTACACCGGCCCGCCCGTCGTGGGCGGGGTCGAAGCGGTGCTCGCCCGGCACGCGCGCCTCCTCGCGCGGGACGGCTTCGACATGCACGTCCTCGTCGGGCGCGGCGAATCGCTGGGCGATGGGATCGGCCTCCACCACCTCGCCCTCCTCGACTCCCGCCATCCGCGCGTGCTGGCCGCCTCGCGCGATCTCGAGGCAGGACGGGTCACCCCTGCGTTCACCGCGCTCACCGCGCGCATTCGGGACGCCCTCGAGGAGTCGTTGGCCGGCATCGACGTGTGCGTGGTGCACAACGCGTTGACGTTGCACAAGAACCTCGCGCTCACCGCCGCGCTGCACCAAGTGGCGGCGCGGGGGAGCCGCGCGCGGATCGTGGCGTGGTGCCATGACCTCGCGTGGACGAATCCCCAGTACCGGCCCCATCTCTACCCCGGCGCCCCGTGGAGTCTCCTGCAGACCCCGCTGAGCGGTGGTGTGTACGTGGCGGTGTCGCGTCACCGCCAGCGGGAACTCAGCGCGCGGCTGGGCCTCCCCAGCGGCGCGATCGAGGTCATCCCCAACGGGATCGATCCGGGGGCGTTCTTCCATCTCTCCCGGGCCGGTCGCTGGCTCGCGGCGACCCTGCGGCTGTGGGAGCAGGAGGTCGTGCTGCTCCTCCCCGCCCGGGTGACCCGTCGCAAGCAGATCGAGTACGCGCTCCGCGTGGTCTCCGCGATGGTCCGGCGCGGGTCGGCGGTGCGGCTCCTGGTGACCGGCCCGCCGGGCGCGCACAACC
>VBAO01000053.1:3937-5437 GCA_005883865.1 Candidatus Segetimicrobium genomatis | reverse complement strand
CGCGCGATCCCGCTCACGTTCGAACAGTTCCGCTTCGGCTTCGCCAACGCCGTGAGCGAGGCGGAGGCCAAGGAACTCTACGAGACCTTCGCCGTGCCGGCGTCGGGCGTGCCGCTCTTCCAGGCCGCGACCGCCAACCTCGACCCGTGGACAGAGGCGAAGGTCGACACCGACAACCCGGACCGCGGGCCGCTGCTGATCATCTCCGGCGAGAAGGACAACACGGTCCCGCGGGCGATCGCGGATGCGTCGTTCAAGCGCCAGCAGCGCAATAAGGGCGTGACCGAGTTCGTCGAGATCCCCAACCGCGGGCACGCGCTCACAATCGACAGTGGCTGGCGAGCGGTCGCCGACACGTCGCTCGCCTTCGTTCAGCGCTTCGTCTAACCCTCGCTACTATAGTAGAAACGTAGGGGGACACGGGTTTCGGCCCGTGTCCCCCCTCGCGTTTCATGCCTGAGCGGAAGAGCAAATTCCTTATATGCAAGTTTGCCATCTGGGCTGGTAGAGCGCGGCGAGGCGGCGGTTAGTTTTCCAGCGGGCTGCTGCCCTCGCCAATCTTCGTGAGATCTCCTCTGTCTCGCAAGCCAGCGACCGCCCTAATCCGCTTCAGGTCAAGAATGAGGATTCGGTCGCGCTGCGAATCTGCGATGCCCAAGCGCCTCCAATCGGCAAGGATCCGGCTCACGGTAAACGGCGTCGTGATCACCAGTTCGGCCAGCTCCTGGCCCGAGAGCGACACGTCGACGGCGAGACCGCGAACCGTCTGGCGTCCGATCGATTGGGCGAGCCGCAGAAGGAAGCGGGCGAGCCGCTGTTCCACACCCGACGTTGCGAGGTCCTGGAGGCGGGTGCGCTCCTTCTCGAGGAGCTCTTCAAACAGCCGCACGACGTTCAAAGAGACCGCGGGACGTGTGGTGATGGCTTGAAGCATCGTCGGGGCATCCCAGGCGAACGCCTGAGAATCATCCAGCGCCTGTGCGGAGACGTAACGGGTCGTGTCTCCTAATGTCAGGCGATCTCCGAATGATTCCATCGGTTTCACAATGCGCAGAATCACGCTGCGCCCATCAGGATCCGTTCGAACGAGCTTTACCGCCCCGCTCGTCAGGACGTAGACCTTGAGGGCCGACGCCGGATCTCCCTGATGGTAGAAAAATCCTCCCTTGGGGATGCGCTGCTCGCGCGCAGACCGCACCAACCCTTCCAAATCCACGCGGGCAAGGTTTTGGAACAAGGTGCTGAGGCTGAGGACCACAAAGTCGTCCGCGACCACTTTCGGGTGAGTGCGAATCATCTGCTGGAGAACCGCCTGGTCGAATCGATCTCTTCGATACATGCAGGCAGCCGTGAAGGGAACGGGGCCGGTAGACTGTTCGATGAGGACCTCATACTCCACAAGCGCACGGTCCGGGACAGCCGCCTTGAGTGTCCAGGTCATCTGCCCCGCAACCCTGAGACCGGTGAACCCGCTGGAGGCGGCCGCTGCCGCCCTCCTCC
>VBAO01000053.1:0-3907 GCA_005883865.1 Candidatus Segetimicrobium genomatis | reverse complement strand
GACGGCTTTCCCGGTCGACGTCCACGCCGGCCGCGGCGAGCGCTTCGGTGACCTCCGGGAGCTCCTGATCGTCAACGACGTACAGACTTCGTTCCCCCCTGGCCAGGCCCTCTTTAATGAAAGGCACCGTAAACGCGGTCAGCTCGCGGGTATTCTCATAGATGAAGACAATGTGATCTCCGGGCGAAACCTCCCCGAATCCTTGCCGCCGAACATCGGACATTCCAAGCCACCTTTTCTTCTAGGTTTCAACTTACCCAGCCATATCTCAAACGCTTTCCAGGTCAGGCTCCATTCCACCACAGAAGGTCTCATCGAAGGAGCGCCCGCCGCTGCAGAGATGTTCGCGCGCTCTCCTCCCTCCCCTATCAACGTGGGCGCCTCAGGTTCGGCGGATTTCAGGTCCCCGGCGCAACGCGGGACGCGAATTGCGCTAGCGCAAAGACTGATGAAGTAATCCTATGCTAAACTACGGAGTTAATCAAATGCGTCGCAGCGTATGCGTCCTCGAAGCCAGGCCGGCGTAAACCGACCGATGGTGAGTGCGAATAGGCCCTGATGACGCGCGCACCTGAACAGCCTTCGGCTAGGGGGGGCGGTGCGGCGTGCGTTGGAGCAGGAACGCCCGCTGGCTGAGGAGATGGCCGAGCGCAATCGATGGAAGGCCATCGTGGAATCGTCATCCGATGCAATCCTTGAAGTTGACTTGAAGGGCGTCATTCTCAGCTGGAACGCGGGCGCGGAGAAGATCTATGGTTATGCGCGCAAGGAAGTGGTCGGCCGGTCGGCGACCTTCCTTGCGCCCCCCGACCGCCCCGACGAGATCCCTCAGATTCTCGCGCGTCTGAAGCGCGGCGAACGCGTCGAGCACTTCGAGACCGTGCGCATCCGAAAAGACGGCACACGGATCGATGTCTCGCTGACGGTCTCTCCCATTAGGGACGCCAACGGACACATTACCGGCGCCTCCTCGATCGCCCGCGATATCAGCGAGCGCAAGCGTGGCGAGGAGGCGCTACGCGAGAGCGAGGAACGATATCGCAGCCTGTTTAGCGGTGTCCCGCTGGGCCTCTACCGCGGCACCCCCCGCGGTGAGAACTTGGAAGCCAACCCGGCCTTGCTGCGCATGCTGGGGTGTCCGGACCTTGAGACCCTTCGGGCGACGAACGCCGCTGATTTCTATGCTGATCCCGACGCACGCCAGAAGTGGGTCGCCGTCTTGGAAACGGAAGGCGTCGTGAGCGGCTACGAGATCCGGATGCGCAGGCTGGACGGATCGATGTTCTGGGCGCGGGCGAGCGCCCGGATCGTCCATGACGCTTCCGGCCGGGGCGTATATATTGAGGGAACGCTCGAGGACATCACCGAGCGCAAACATGGTCAAGAAGCAATCCTAAGGGCCCAAGAGGCCGACCGCGCCAACAAGGCCAAAAGCGAGTTTCTGTCTCGCATGAGCCACGAACTCCGGACCCCCCTCAACGCCATCCTCGGGTTCGCGCAGGTACTGGAAATGGATCCCCTCCGACCAGACCAGCGCGAGAGCATCGATCAAATCCTCAAGGGGGGGCACCACATGCTCGAACTGATCAGCGAGGTGCTGGACATCGCCTGGATCGAAGCGGGCCAGATTGCGATCTCTCTCGAGCCGATGCCGCTGAACAAGGTGGTACAAGAGACGTTGAACCTGGTCACTCCCCTTGCCGCCAAAGCCAACATCCAACTGCACGCCGAGGCAGCCGGTGCCCCGGAGCGACACATCCTGGCCGACCGGCAGCGTTTCAAACAGGTCTTGTTGAACCTCCTCTCCAACGCGATCAAGTACAATCGTCCGGGCGGCAGCGTCACCTTGTCCTACGAGGATGCCCCTCCGAGGCGGCTGCGCATCAAGGTGAGGGACACCGGCCTGGGCATCCCGCAAGACAAGATGAACCGGCTCTTCGCGCCCTTCGACCGCCTGGGCGCCGAGCAGACGGAGATCGAGGGCACCGGCCTCGGCCTGGTCCTCTGCAAACAGCTGGTGGAGGCGATGGGGGGCACGCTGGGTGTGGAGAGTGTGGAGGGGAAAGGCAGTACCTTTTGGGTGGAGTTGGCCCAGGCGCCGTCTCCGGGGCGGGATGTCCTCACCGGGTGAATCGCGGAAACCGCAATTGAATCGGGTTGGTGAGACGGCGGGATTCGAACCCCCGACCCTCTGATTGAGTCATTCGATGTGTGATCTCGACGAGTGTCGAGACCAGACTCACTACGTTCCCGGTCTTACGCGGCGGAAGGCCGGCATGACCTCATGGGCGAACCAGCGTAGCTGCTCCTTGAATTCCTTGGGCGGCAGGCCCTCCGCCCAATGGAGCATCATCTGATCGCATCCGGGATATCTCGCCTCGAACTCCTTGATCTCGGCGATGACGTGTGCGGGCGGGCCGATAAACCACGCCTTCTGATTGATGCCGTCCTTGAGCGTCGGAACTCGGGCCGGCGCGCCCGGTGTTCCCCATGGACGTCCCTGCTCGTCGGCGTAGCGCACGAAGCCGAACGGCGCGAACCACTTGTAGCGCTCGTCGTGGGCCGCTTCAAGACGATGGAATCCCTCTTCAGGATCGTCGGCGAGATGCACGCCCACCCCCCAGCAGACGTCCTCGCCGAGCTGTTTCTCGCGGCCGTAGCGCGCGCACGCATCGCGATACGACGTCAGCATTTCCTCGAGCACCTTCTCACCGTTTAGCGTCACCATCGCCTTGATGTCGTGCCGCGCCATCCAGTCGATCGACTTCCCGCTCGCAATCGGCATCCACATCTCGACCGGCACGTTGACGGGTCGGGGCACGCAGGTGATCTCCTTCAGATCGTAGCCGCGATACTTCACGTCCGGCGGGATCTGATAGTGCTTGCCGTGGTGGCTGAACGCCTCCTCGTTGAAGCATTTCATCATGACCGCGTATTGCTCCTCGAACAGCTTGCGGTTCGCCGCCTGGTCCAGGAGCGGCGCGCCGAAGGTCTCCACTTCGCGTGTGTGGTACCCGCGGCCGATGCCCATGACGACGCGGCCGCCGGTCACGATGTCGGCGAACGCGTAGTCCTCTGCCAGACGAATCGGATGCCACATCGGCAGGATGTTGAAGGCGCAGCCGAACTTGAGCCGCCGCGTCTGGGTCGCGAGCCACGTCGACAACAAGATCAGGTTCGGGAAGACCTCGTACCCTTCGCGCTGGAAGTGATGCTCGGCCGCCCACAGGCAGTAGTAGTCGAGATCGTCCATGAGCTGGGCGATGTCGCGGGCGCTCCAGTACGCCTCGGTGAGGCGTTCGTTGGGATAGCGCCGCGCATCCGCGGGCGTGCCGTCCCGACCTATGTTCTCAAGTTCGATCTGTCCGACGTAGAGGACAGAGAATTTCTTGATCATCGTGCGGTCCATCCTCCATCCATCACCAGGATGCCGAGCGGTCCAAGCCGGACTGCGGCTGCAGCGACTCGCGGTGCAAGATTACTCGGGCGGTTCGCCGGCCGGCCGGACCTGTCCTGCGGGGAAAGCCTCGACCGCGGCGACCGAGCGACTACCGAACGCCGGGCGACGCCGCGGCTCAAGAGAAAGGCCTCTAGCGCGGCCTGAAACCCAGTTTGGGGGGATCACCTGCTTTTTCTGGGCGTTCTAGCGGGCCAAAATCGCGGAAAGCATCGATTCTATTGGGCTGGTGGAGACGGCGGGATTCGAACCCGCGACCCCCTGCTTGCAAAGCAGGTGCTCTCCCACTGAGCTACGTCCCCGGCCTCGCAACGCGTCCCGAGGCGTATTTTAGACTCCCGCAGCCTGCCCTGTCCACCGAAATCGAGTCGCCGAATGCCAGGCCGCGTGGGTGCTGAGTGCAGAGGTAGGGGGGAACGTGACGCGGCGAGGCCAAATACCGTGCTGTGC
>VBAO01000052.1 GCA_005883865.1 Candidatus Segetimicrobium genomatis | reverse complement strand
CGAGGCGTGCGTCGTCAACTTCCTCTCCCCGGGTGACCGGGTGCTCTCGGTCAACAACGGGCACTTCTGCGAGCGCTTCGCCGAGATCGCCGAGCGGTACGGCGCGCGCGTCGACCGGGTGCCCGCCGAGTGGGGGCTGCCGGTGCCGATCGACGCGATCGCGGAGCGGGCGCGCGCGGCCCGCGGCGAGTACCGGGCGATCCTGGTCACCCAGAGCGAGACCAGCACCGGGGTGCACAACGACGTCCGGGCGATCCGCGCCGCCCTGGGCGATCAGCCCGCGCTCCTGATCGTGGATGCGGTCAGCAGCCTGGGCGCCATCCCGCTCGAGACGGACGCCTGGGGGGTGGACGTCGTCATCACCGGATCCCAGAAGGCCTTGATGAGCCCGCCCGGGATGGCCTTCGTCGGCGTGAGCGACCGCGCGTGGGCGGCGTCGCAGCGGGCGACGACCCCGCGGTTCTACCTCGACCTCGGCCGCGGGCGCACGGAGATCCACACGCCGAACCCGAGCACGCCGTTCACCACGGCCGTGACGGTGGCCTACGCCGTCCACGAGGCCCTCGCGCTGATCCGCGAGGAAGGCCTGGAGCGCGTGTTCGAGCGGCACCGCCGGATGGCGCAGATGGTGCGCGCGGGGATCCGCGGCATGGGGCTCACCCCGCTGCCCGACGACGCCCATGCCGTCGATACCGTGACGGTCGTGCGGATGCCCGCGGGGCTCGACGCGAACGAGGTGGTTGCCCGCGCCCGTGAGCGCTACCACGTCGTGCTCGGCGGGGGGATCCGGCGGCTGGAGCACGCGGTCGTGCGAATCGGTCACCTGGGGTACACGCAGCCCGAGACGTTGGTCGCGGGCCTCGAGGCCCTCGGGCGGACGCTGGGCGATCTCGGCCACCGGGTGGAGACGGGCGCCGGGGTCGAGGCTGCGCGCCGCTCGCTGCGCGCCGCGGCGGGGAGGCGGTCGTAGCATGACGGCGCCGGTGCGCGTGCTGGTCGCCGACGGCCTGGCCGAGGAGGGCCTGGCCCGGCTGCGGGGGACGGGCGAGGTGGTGGTCCGCGCGGGACTCACCGAATCGGAGCTGGCGGACCAGCTGCCCGGGATGGACGCCGTGATCGTCCGCAGCCGGACGCGGGTCTCGGCGGCGGCGCTGGCGCGGGCCGACGGCCTCCGGGCGATCGGCCGCGCGGGGGTCGGCGTGGACAACATCGACGTCGAGGCGGCCACGCGGCGCGGGATCCTCGTGCTCAACACCCCCGGGAGCAGCACGGTCGCGGCCGCGGAGCACACGATGGCGATGCTCCTGGCTCTGGTGCGGCGCATCCCGCAGGCCCACGCGGCCGCCGCGTCGGGGCGGTGGACCCGCGAAGGGTTCGTCGGGACCGAGCTCTCCGGGAAGACCCTCGGCCTGGTCGGGCTCGGGAAGATCGGGGGCGAGGTCGCGCGCCGGGCCGCCGCCTTCGGGATGCGGCTCCGCGCCTACGATCCCTACGTCTCAGAGGAGCGGGCCCGGCGTCTCGGAGTGGAGCTGGGGACGTGGGCGGAGATCCTCGGCCAGTCCGACGTCCTGACCCTTCACGTTCCCCTGGGGCAGGATACCCGCGCCTTGATCGGGCGGACCGAACTCGCCGGGATGAAGCGCGGCGCGCTCCTCGTCAACTGCGCCCGCGGCGGCCTCGTCGACGAGGACGCGCTCCTCGGGGCGCTGGACGAAGGGCAGGTGGGGGGCGCGGCGCTGGACGTCCTTGCGCAGGAGCCGCCGGCCGCGGGCCATCCGCTCCTCTCCCGTCCGGACGTGGTCCTGACCCCCCACCTCGGGGGGTCGACGCTCGAAGCCCAGCGGTCGATCGCCGTGGACATCGCCGAGCAGGTCCTCGCCGCGCTGCGCGGGGAGCCGGTCCACGGGGCCGTCAACGCCCCCGCCCTGGGGGAGGAGGCGTGGCGGCGCCTCGATCCGTTCATGCACCTGGCGCGCGTCCTCGGCGCGCTCACCCAGCAGATCGCGGAGGGCCGGTTGAGCGCGGTCGCCGTCGCCTACGAGGGCGAGGTGGCGCGGATGGACACGCCGGCCCTGACCGCCTCGCTCCTCGCCGGCCTCTTGGCCCGCGTCTCCGACCACCCCGTGAACCTGGTCAACGCGCTGGTGACGGCCAAGGACCGCGGCCTCCGCATCAGCGAAGCCCACTCGGACCTGTGCGAGGACTTCGCGAGCCAGATCGTCGCCGAGAGCCAGACCCGAGCACATGCTCTTCGTCTGGAACGAGGACCGGCCGGGGATGATCGGCGCGGTCGGGACGATTCTGGGCCGGCATGGGGTCAACATCGCGAACATGCACGTCGGGCGGCGGGACGCGGGCGGCGCCGCCGTCATGGTCCTCACCGTCGACGCGCCGGCCCCGCCGGCGGCGGTGCGCGAGATCGAGGGAGCGGGCGGCATCTTCAAAGTCCAGGCCGTCCGGCTGTGAGGCCGCGCACGCAGGCGCGTGGGGGGATGATCCGGTGGTCGACCTCAAGCTGATCCGCGAGCAGCCCGACGCGTTCCGGGCCGCGCTGCGCAAAAGGCGCGCCGACCCGACCCTGGTCGATCGCGTGCTCGAGGCCGACCGCCGCCGCCGCGAGCTCGTGCAGCAGGTCGAGGTCCTCCGGGCCGCCCAGAACCGGGCGTCGCAGGAGATCCCCCGCCTGACCGGCCCGGCCCGCGAGGAGCGCATCGCCGAGATGAAGCGCATCGCGGCGCAGGCCAAGGCCCAGGAGCCCGCGCTCCAGGCGGCCGAGGCCGGGCTCGAGACGCTGCTCCGCCAGGTGCCCAACCCGCCCCACCCCTCCGTCCCCGACGGCGGCCCGGACGACGGCGTGACGCTCCGGATCGTCGGCGCCCCGCCGGAGTTCGCCTTCCCCCCGCGCGATCACGTGGACCTCGGGGCCTCGCTCGACCTCCTCGATGTGGAGCGCAGCGCCAAGGTCGCGGGGTCGCGGTTCTACTTCCTTCGCCGGGACGGCGCGCTCTTGCAGCTGGCGCTGATCCGGTACGCGGTCGACCGGCTGGGCGCCGAGGGGTTCATCCCCACGATTCCCCCGGTCCTGATCAAGCGGGAGAACCTGATCGGCATGATGGGGGGCGCCGCGCTGGACGAGCAGATGGTCTACCGGATCGAGGGTGAGGACCTGGCCCTCGCCGGAACCTCTGAGATGGCGCTGGGCTCCATGTGTGTGGGCGAGGTCCTGCGCGAGGCGGACCTCCCGATCCGCCTGTGCGGGATCTCGACCTGCTTCAGGCGGGAAGCCGGGGCGCACGGCAAGGACACGCGCGGGATGTTCCGCGTCCACCAGTTCGACAAGGTGGAGATGTTCTCGTACTGCCACCCCGATCGGTCGTGGGAGGAGCACGACTACCTCCTTGCCCTGCAGGAGCGGCTGTGGAAGGACCTCGGGCTCCCCTACCGGGTCGTCGACATCGCGGCCGGAGACCTCGGCGATCCCGCGGCCCGCAAGTACGATATCGAGACGTGGATGCCCGGCCGGGGCGGGTATGGGGAGACCCAGTCGTGCAGCAACTGCACGGACTTTCAGGCCCGCGGACTCAACATCCGGTTCCGCCCAACCGGAGGCGGGGGGCTGGAGTTCGTTCACACGCTCAACGGGACCGCCGTCGCCGGCACGCGCGCGATCATCGCCATCCTCGAGAACGGCCAGCAGGCGGACGGCACCGTCCGCCTCCCCCCACCGCTCGTCCCCTACCTGGGGGGGCGCACGGTGCTTCGTCCCCCCCACCCGTAGGCCCCCCGGAGGAGTTCCCGCGACCGGCCTCATAAGGACAGTCCATGGGGTCGGTCCAACGCACCCTCCATCGATGGCACAGCCCGGCGCTGGATCGGGAGATGGACGCGCTGGTGTTCGGCCACGGGGGCGCGCGCCTGCTCGTGTTTCCCACCTCCATGGGCCGGTTCTTCGACTGGGAGGATCGGGGGATGGTCGGGGCCCTCGAGGATCACCTGGCGCAGGGATGGCTGCAGATGTTCTGCGTCGACAGCGTCGATGCGGAGAGTTGGTACGCGAAGTCGCGCTCCCCGGCCGAGCGGGCCCGGCGGCATGTGGAGTACGACCGCTACATCCAGACCGAAGTGATCCCCTGGACGGCCCGGACCAATCCCAACGCCTTCCTGATCGTCGCCGGCGCGAGCTTCGGCGCCTACCACGCCGTCAACTTTTCCTTCCGGCATCCCCAGTTGGTCGGCCGGGTGATCGGCCTGAGCGGCTTCTACGATATCACCCGGTGGACCGATGGGGTCGCCAACGACGACATCTACTTCAACAACCCCTCCCACTACTTGCTCAACGAGCCCCCGAACCGGTTGGACGCCCTGCGGCGCCTCGACATCATCATCGCCATCGGCCGCGACGATCCATCCAGGCCCAACAACGAAGCCCTGTCGACCACCCTGTGGAGCAAGGAGATCTGGCACGCGCTGCGCCTTTGGGAGGGCTGGGCCCACGATTGGCCGTGGTGGCAGCAGATGATCCGGCTCTACGTGGGCGGACCGCAATGACACCGGACCGCGTCGGCGTCACCTAACCGCCGAGTCGGCGGCGAGAGGGGGGGATCCGCGTTGCAGCTCAAGGCCGGCCTGCTCGTGGGGCGTGAGTGGTCGTTCCCTCCGGCGTTCATCGAGGAAGTGAACCGGCGCCGGGAGGGGGTGGTCGCCGAGTACGTCACGTTGGGCGGCACCCGGATGGGCGATCCCTGCCCGTACGCCGTCATCGTCGACCGCATCTCCCACGAGGTGCCGTACTACCGGACCTACCTCAAGCACGCGGTGCTCCAGGGCGCCGCGGTCGTGAACAACCCGTTCATGTGGTCGGCCGACGACAAGTTTTTCGAGGCGTCGCTGGCCACGTCCCTGGGCGTCGCCAGCCCCCGCACGGTGGTCCTGCCCAACAAGGAATACGTCCCGGGCATCGTCCACCCCGACAGCCTGCGCAACCTGTCCTATCCGATCGACTGGCGGGCGCTCATCGAGGACGTCGGGCTCCCCTGCGTGCTCAAGGACGCCCACGGCGGAGGATGGAAGGACGTCTACATCTGTCGCTCGCTCGACGAAGTGATCTTCCAGTATGACCGCTCCGGCCTCAGCACCATGATCCTCCAGGAGTTCATCCGGTGGGACCAGTACGTCCGGTGCCTCTGCCTGGGACGGGAGGAGGTGCTGCCCATGAAGTACGATCCCCGGGAACGCCGCTACCTCGTCGAGCACGCGCACCTGACGCCCGAGCTCGGCCGGCGGATCGTCGCGGATTCGCTCACGCTCGTGCGCGCCCTGGGGTACGACATGAACACGGTGGAGTGGGCGATCCGGGACGGGACCCCGTACGCGATCGATTTCATGAACCCCGCCCCCGACATGGATGTCAACTCGCTGACCCCACCGTACTTCGAGTGGGCCGTGACCCACATGGCTTCGATGGTCACCCGGCTGGCCATGCGGCCCCGTCCCCGTGCGGAAGCGCGGTGGGACGCCTTCCTCCGGAGCACCCCGCGCCCGGCCGGCGACAGGATGGAGGTCCACCCCGGTGGTCAGGGAAGCGATTGACGCCTATCACGGGCTGTTGAGCGATGCGCAGGGGGCGGAGACGCAATCCCAGCTGGACGACCAGCAACGCCGCCGCGGGCTGTTCTTCGGCGACCGGCCGCTGTGCACGGTGCTGCGCCCCCGGTTCCTCTCGGCCGAGCAGTACGGGTTTCTGACCGCGCGGGTCCGTCTGCTCCTGCGGGCGTTCGATACCGCCTACCGCGCGGCGATGGCGAGCCCGGCGTTCCGCGCCCAGTTCGGGCTGCTCGAGTGGGAGGAGACCCTCCTGCGCTCGGCCGCCCAGTTTCGGGAGCCCAGCCCCGTCTCCCGGCTCGACAGCTTCTTCCTCCCCGAGCGCGACGAGGTCTGGATCACCGAGTACAACGCGGAGACACCCGCGGCGTGCGCCTACAACGATATCCTCTCGGAGGTGTTTCTCGGCCTGCCGGTGATGCGGGGGTTCCTGCGCGAGGTGTTGCACGCGCTGCTCGACGCGTACCGGGAGTGGGGCGGGAGCCGTGAGGCGCCGCGGATGGCGATCCTGGACTGGCGCGAGGTGCCGACCTACAGCGAGTTCGTCCTGTTTCAAGAGTACTTTCGCTCGCAGGGCCTCGACTGCGTGATCGCCGATCCCCGGGAGGTCGAATACCGTCAGGGACGGCTCCTGGCCGGGGAGGTCCCCGTCACCCTCATCTACAAGCGCGTGCTGCTGAGCGAGCTGATCGGCCGGGAGGGCCTCGGGAGCCCCGTCGTGCGCGCGGTGCAGGACGGCGCGGTGTGCATGGTCAATCCGTTTCGCTGCAAGATCCTGCACAAGAAGGGCAGCCTGGCGGTGCTCAGCGACGAGCGGAACGCGGACATCTTCTCGGCCGAGGAGCGCCAGGCCATCGCGGCGCACATCCCCTGGACCCGCCGGGTGGAGGAGCGCCGCACGCTCTACCGCGGCGGGTCGGTCGACCTGATCCCGTTCATCCTCGAGCACCGAGACCGCCTGGTGCTCAAGTCCAACGATGACTACGGGGGCAAGGGAATCGTGCTGGGGTGGGAGGTCGACCCCGCGGCGTGGGAGCGGGCCGTGCTGGGGGCCTTGACCGAGCCCGCGGTGGTTCAGGAGCGGATCTCGCTGCCCCGCGAGCCCTATCCGAGCCTGGCGGGCGGCCGGGTGGAATTCATCGACCGGATGCTCGATACCGACCCGTTCGTGTTCCACGGCGCGTACGCGGAGGGATGCCTGACGCGCCTCTCGACGGCGGCGCTGGTCAATGTGACGGCGGGGGGCGGCTCGACCGTGCCGACCTTCGTGGTGGAACGGCGGTGAGGCACACCGGGGGAGGATCTTCGTCGTGAAGGGGCCGTCGCTGACGATCGGCATCGAGGAAGAATACCAGCTCATCGATCCCGAGACGCGCGAGCTCCGCTCCTACATCACCCAGATCCTCGAGGAAGGCCGGCGCATCCTGCGCGAGC
>VBAO01000051.1 GCA_005883865.1 Candidatus Segetimicrobium genomatis | reverse complement strand
CGGGCATCGGTCGCGAGGAACAGATACCCGGGTTCCATGAGGCCGGCGTCCGGCCGGTCGTCCCCCACGGTGAGGTGCGCGCCGAGGTTGCGGAGAAACTCGATGCCGAACTGGGATATCTTGATGTTGATGGCGGTCGAAAACTGCTGGCGGATCGCGCTCGCCGAGAGCGCCGACGATGCCGTGCGGTAGGTCGGGTCGCGTTCGACGACGGTGACCTCGCCGGAGAATCGCGGATGGCTCGTCAGGAAGTAGGCGACCGAGCTGCCGACCACCCCGCCCCCCACCACCACCACTCTCTGCGTCATGGAACCTCCGTTAGGTCGACAGACCCCAACTACGCACCCGATGCGGGACGATCCGGAACATCACCCGATCCGGCGGCATCGCGCGGCCTCCCCACCGACGCTCGAGGTCCGGGTGGTACCGTTCCAGGAATGCTCGGGCGAGCGCCTGCCGCTCCTTTGACTCGGGAAGGAACTCGGCACGACCCTGGATGACGACGCTTCGCATGTCCGCGATACGGGTCCCGGCATCGGCGACGACGCACGCTCGCGGATCACGCCGGAGGTTTCGGACCTTCTGCGTGTCGTCCTCGCTGATCAGGGTGAGTGCGTCGAGACCGTGCAGAAACCACACCGGCATCGCGAGGGGCGAGCCATCGGCCTGCACTGTCGCGAGCACGACGACTTCCCTGGTCGCGAGGAACCGTTGGATCGCCGCGTCTCCCAACCGCTCGGTCATCAGTCACTCCCTCCGGGATGATTCCTCGATACCGTTGCTCTCAGCCGACCGAGGTGTTGCCGGGTCTACCTGAGAACCCCGCGAAAACGGGTGAGGAAGGTCTGCAGGCGCTCGGTTCTCGGCCGCACGAGGACCTCCTCCGGCGGACCCTGCTCGACGATGACGCCTCCGTCCATGAACACGACGCGATGCGCCACCTCGCGGACGAACATCATCTCGTGCGACACGACCAGCATCGTCTGGCCGCCGCGCGCCAGATTCTGCATCACCGCGAGCACCTCGCCAATCAGTTCCGGATCGAGCGCGGAGGTGACTTCATCAAACAACATCACCTTGGGCTGCATGGCGACGGCGCGGGCGATCGCGACCCGCTGCTGCTGCCCGCCGGAGAGCTGGAACGGGTACGACTTGACCTTCTCCGCCAGACCCACGCGCTCGATCCAGGACAGCGCGATCCGCTCCGCCTCCGCACGCGACTTTTTCTGCACGTACACGAGTCCGAGGGCCACATTATCCAGCACGGTCATGTGAGGAAACAGGTTGTAACTCTGAAAGACCATCCCGAGGTCGGCGCGCTGCCGCGCTACTCGGGACTCGGGGAGCCGGACGCGGCGGCCATTGAGCTCCTGGTATCCGATTTGCTCGTCGCCCAGGGAAATGGATCCCTTGTGGTAGTCCTCCAGCGCGTTGACGCACCGCAGGAGGGTGGTCTTTCCGGATCCACTCGCGCCCACGAGCGCCACGACCTGCCCGGGATCCACGTCCAGCGAGATCCCCCGGAGCACCTCCAGGGGACCAAAATGCTTGTGCAGATCCGAGATTTTCAGGATCGGAGCCATCTCGCCACATCCACGGGGTCAGTATTTGAGGTACGCAAATCGTCTCTCCATGAGCCCGCCGATCCGCGAGATCGTAAAGTTCACGGCGAAGTAAAGGAACGCGGTCAGCCCGTAGAAGGGCAGAGGGCTGAAGGTGACGCCGACCACGTTCTGCATGGCCAGGAGCAGGTCGATGATGCCCAACAGCGAGAGCAGCGCCGAACCCTTCACGATCTCCACGGCCACGTTGACCCAAGAAGGAACCATGCGGCGGACCGCCTGCGGGAGGATCACCAGGTGGAGCCGTTGCCAGAACGTCAATCCGACGGCCTTGGCGGCGTCCATCTGCGCCCGCGGAATGGAGTCGATTCCACCCCGCACGATCTCGGCGATGTGCGCCGTGGCGAAGATACTGAGCGCGGTGATCCCGGCCTGGAACGCTGAGAACCGCAGCCCGAACGCGGGCAGCGCAAAGTAGATCACAAAGATCAGGACGAGCACCGGGAGTCCGCGAATCGTATCCACGTACAACCTCGCCGCCAGGCGCACGGCGAAGCCGCCGTACAGCAGCGACAGCCCGACCACAAAACCGGCCAGGGACCCGGCGGTGACGACGATGGCCCCGATCTCCAGGGTGACGCCCAGGCCGCGAAGGAGTTGGGGCAGCGCGAAGGACATATCGTGCAGCATGTCAGCGGATGACCGCGTAACGGCGCTCGATGCGGCGCAGGATGAAGGCGATCCCGTACCCCGCAAACAGGTACATCACCGCCGCGAACGTCCAGGCCTCGATCGTCCTGAACGTATTGACGTTCAGCCACTCGGCGGCGTAGGTCAGCTCCGGAACGGCGACGGCCGAGGCCAGGGCCGTGTCCTTGAAGAGCGAGATGAACGTGTTGCTCAGCGACGGCAGGATGATCCTGAAGGTCACGGGGAGGATGATCAGTCGGACGCGCTGCCACGGCATCAGCCCGACGGCTTTGGCCGCTTCCGTGTACCCGACGGGCACAGAGTTGACCCCGGCCCGGAACACTTCCGTCAGGTAGGCGCCCGAGTACACTGAGAGCGCCACGACAAACGACCAGACATTATCGAACATTGTGATCCCGATCTTCGGGAGACCATAGAACGCGAAGTAGATGAGCAAGAGCAGCGGCACGTTCCGAATAAATTCCACGTAGGACATCACGGCCAGGCGGAGCCAGGTCGGCCCGAAGCTCCGGCCGAATGCCCCGGCCATCCCGATGACGCTCCCGATCAAGAGCGAGAGCGCGGCGAGTTCCAGGCCGAGGGCGAGGCCCCAGTAAAAACGCGGGAAGCTCTGCCATGCCAGAAACCAGTTGAAATGATAGGCGCCCATGGATGGGCCGCGGTCCTATGTCACAGACTGCTGCGCGCCCCGGGAGCCCAAGGGTTGCGCGGCTCCCGGAGCGCCATCACTGCCTACTGCAGGCGGAGGTGGCCCGTGGACTGGTAAAGACGTAGTGCATCGGGGAATCCGACCGGCGGGTCGGCCAGGGTGATGCCGAAGTACTTCGCGTATTCTGCCTTGTAGGTCGGCCATTCGAGCCCGCCCATCGCGTCGAGGAGCACCGTATTCACGAACGTCAACCAGATGTCATCGCCGGGTTTCACAGAGGCGGCGTACCAGTTGGCGAACCATCCGAACCCCGAGTCCTTGTACTTTCCGGGGAATTTGATCGTGAGCCACCGCACCGTCGAAGCGTCGACGGCGCCGGCATCCGCCCGTTTCGAGTCGACGGCCTGGATGGCGTTGGCCTCGCTGTCCAGCTGGAGCACCTGAGCCTTGGGAAGGGCCGCATGCACCATGTCGTCGGCGGTCACATTCTGCAGCACCGACACCTTGACACGAGTCCCGGCGGCGAGCAGCGTATTGTAGTCCTTGAAGGGGCTGGCATTGTTCATCAGCAGTCCGACGCCCTCGCGATAGTACGGGATCGAGAACTGGACCTGCTGCGCACGCAGGGCGGTGATGGTCATGAATTGGAAGTTGATGTCCACCTTGTCCGTGAGCAGGCTCGGGATGCGGGCATCGGCGGCCTGCACCACGAATTGCACTTTGGTCGGGTCATTGAAGAGCCCTTTGGCGAGGATCCGCGCCAACGAGATGTCAAACCCGGCAAACTCGCCTTTCTCGTCCTGAAAGTGCCATGGGGGATTTCCGTTCCCCGTCCCCACGATCAGCATCTTCCGGTTGATGACGTCGTACAACTTGCTTTTCGTCTGCTGCTGCGCCCCGGCCCGCGTGGCCAGGAACGCGGCGGCCAACGTCCCGCCGAGGCGGCCAAAAGATCCCGTCGACCGACCGCCGCGTCTGTGCGCCGCACGCCCGCCTTCTCCCCCTTCGCGCCGCTCCGCATCCCCATCACCCCCGCTCAAACTCGCTCAGCGCGCTTCCTTCAGGCGCCGCGCAACATTCTCCTCCTACGCACCGACGACCGTGCGGACAAACGCGCCGGCGATCTGGCCCAACGCCCGCCCGTTGTCTCGATCGGAATCCCCTCCCCCGCGGACGTGAAACGAGTGATCGCCATCTGTCACCACGTGGAGGCGGGCGATCGGGCCGAGTCGCTCGACCAACGCCTCCATGAGATCGAACCGCGCCAGCGGATCTCTCGTGCCCTGGATGAACAGCATCGGCACGCGGATCCGGGGCAGATGGGCATCGCGGAGGTGATCCGTCATCCCGGGGCGATGGAGCGGATAACCGAAGAACACCAGCGCCGTCCCCGGGAAATCCGGACCTTGCTTCGCGGCCAACATGGAGGCGATCCGTCCCCCCATGGATTTCCCACCCGCGACGACCGGCAACCCGTGGCTCCGGGCCATCGCCTGCCGGAC
>VBAO01000050.1 GCA_005883865.1 Candidatus Segetimicrobium genomatis | reverse complement strand
CACATTCCAAGCCGCTTCCAGTGTGAATCCGCCCGCAAAGACCGAGAGCCTCCGTAACAAGAGTCGGTCCTGCTCCAACAGCAGGTCATAACTCCAGTCCAACGTCGCGCGTAGTGTTTGCTGGCGGGGCAGCAATGTCCGACTTCCACCGGTGAGCAGCCGGAAGCGATCGTCCAGCCTCGCGGCAATCATGTCCACCGACAGGACCTTCACGCGAGCGGCAGCTAACTCAATGGCTAACGGAATCCCGTCTAGCCGATTAGCCAACTGCGCCAGCACCGCCGCGTTGCTGCTGGTAATCTGAAACCCCGGCTGACTGAGGGCGGCCCGCTCGACGAACAGACGTATCGCTTCGTACTGTATGAGGTGTTCAAGGTCTGGTAGCTGGCTCAAATCGGGCAGAGACAGCGAAGGAACACGCCAAGTGGCTTCCCCGGGGATGCTCAATGCCTCACGGCTTGTCGCTAGAATCTTGAGATTCGGACAGGTCTGCAATAGAGCCTGCGCTAGTTCAGCCGTCGCAGACAGCAGATGCTCGCAGTTATCGAGCACGAGGAGGAGCAATTTTGTCTGGAAGTAGCGCCGTAATGTTTCTCTCAAGAGGAGCCCTGGTTGCTCGGGAACACCTAGCGCTGAAGCGACCGCCTCATGAACGAGCGTAGAGTCTGACAGAGCGGCCAGCTCCACAAGCCATACTCCGTCAACGTAACTATCTACCAGACTACCGGCCACTTGGAGAGCAAGCCGGGTCTTGCCGCACCCGCCCGATCCGGTAAACGTCAACAGACGAGTGTGCGGGAGAACTTGTATGATTTCCGCAATTTCCCGTTCCCGCCCAATGAAGCTGGTCATTTGGATCGGAAGGTTGTTGGAAGGACGATTGGTGGAGGGGACAGGCAGAGGGGTGGGTTGCCGGCGAGACTTTTGTGGTCCGCGTCGCCTGGGGGGCGACCGCTTTGCGACCCGCTTCCTTGACCGGCGAGCCATGGCCGAGATCCTCAGTGGGCGAAAGAATGAACCGGGATCATTATGGGCGACGTTCTGCGGGTCAGGCTGTCTTTCCTTGGACGACTTTGCCTTGCTACTTGGAGTTGGTCCCGGGAGGGGGATTTCGTCTTTACCAACATCGGCGGCATCCTGGAGGTCGTGTAGTTCGCGCTGATATCAACCCAGCCTGTCAGAAACAACTTGCATCGTGGGATGGCTTGCGATATTATGTAGGCATAATGCCATCATATAAAGGCAATTCGCCTATGGTCCTCGACGTACTTGGATCTAGACCGAAACTACGACTCCTCCGTCATCTCTCCACCCACGAAGGAGCTTTCACGGGACGAGCACTTGCGCAGGCAGCCGGAGTTGACCCGAAACGAGCGGCCGAAGCGCTCGCGGAACTCGTTGGGAAAGGGCTAGTCCAGCGCCGCCGCGCCGGCAGGGCCTTCCTCTACTCCATCAACCGTAACAACTACGTGGTTGGGGAAATCCTGCTCCCAGCCTTCGTAAACGAACGGAATTGGCTAGAGCGACTGGGCGGTGAGATCCGACGCTCGGTACGGGACATAGAGTCGGTGATTCTCTATGGGAGCTGGGCCAAGAAAAAGGCTCGGCCGCAGAGCGACGTCGATCTACTCTTGGTTGCAAGCCGGAAACGCAGCAAGGATCGTGCGCTCCAGGAAAGAGTCGACGACACTCGCGCACGAATGAGTGAACGGTATGGGAGGCCTATCTCCCTGCTCATCCTCGGTCCGGATGACCTTCGACGCCGCCTTCGCAAACGGGACCCCCTTCTCCGTGAAATCATCGCCCAGGGCCGGGTACTCGCTGGTTCTAGCCTTGCCGAAGTAGTCGGTCGTGAATAAGAGCCGTCAGCCGAAGGCCGCGACTATCCCCGTCCGGTCCGTAAGCCGCGCCCAGGCGTCCAACTATCTAAGGAAGGCAGAACAACATCTCGCCGAATCGCTCGAGGCTTTATCGGCAGAACGATGGGACACTGCGGTGTTGCTAGCGATTCACGCCGCGATCGCCGGAATGGATGCCGCGTGTGTCGCAACGGCCGGAGTCAGGTCAGCCAGCCAGGCTCACTCCGACCAGCCTCGGCTCGTTCGCCAACTCTTGCCGGATAACGAACATGTGCAACGTGCTACGACGCAACTGGAAGCTTTGATTGATCGAAAGAACACAGTGGAATACGAAGCACGTCGTTGTCGTCCCGAAGATGCGCAGGTTAGTACAAGGCAGGCGCAACGTGTCGTAGAGTGGGTCCGGTCCGTCGTTACCTAGGCTGAGTCGGACGTCCTGCGGGACTGCTTGATTCTTGGTGCCGGGAGGGGGATTTCGTCTTTACCAAACATCGGAGGCATCCTTGAGGTCACCTAGATTTTCCGCCTCTTCGCCCGAAGACAGGAACGTTAGACTCATCGAGGCCAGGGCTCTTCCAACCAATGTCGAGACACTACTTGAACAAGGATGACACCCTTGCTATAGTAAGGATATGGCTAAGGTTACGTCTAAGCTTCAGGTCACGGTTCCAAAGGCGGTGGCGGATCGCTATGGCATTCGCCCAGGAGACGAGATAGAGTGGCTTGTCTCGGGAGACATGATTCGGGTCGTTCCCCCCGGAAAAAAGATTAGGACAATGAGCTCTGCCGAGCGTCTTCGCCGCTTCGACCTGGCGACTGCCAGACAACGGAAGAGGAATAAACGCCCTCACGCGGCGTCAGCGCAGAATCGTGGATGGAGCCGAGAGGACCTCTACCGTCGTGGCCGCGCTCGTTGATACAAATATCCTTGTGTATCGTTTTGATCCACGGTTCCCGGACCGCCAAAAGATCTCGACTGAGATCCTGAGGCGAGGGATCGCAGAGGATTCCATCCGTGTCCCCCATCAAGCAATCATGGAGTTTGTGGCGGCGGTCACTAAGCCACTCGTGGGGGCAATGCCGCTACTCTTGGTCCAAGATGCGATACGGGAAGCAGAGGAAATGCTGAGGCAATTTACTGTGTTGTATCCCGACGAGATGCTCTTGAGGACCGCGCTACGGGGCGCGGTGGCTTACCAGCTGTCTTGGTTCGACGCACATCTGTGGGCGTACGCGGAGCACTTCGGCCTTTCGGAACTCTTGTCTGAGGACTTCCAACATGACCGCCTTTATGGAACCGTTCGGGCGGTGAACCCGTTCCTGTGATTGCCGCCCGCGCGGCAGTTACTTCACTGGCTGGTCGGTGGAAACTTGCGCAAGGCCACCGTGTCTCCGATCTCCACCTCCTTCTTGGGTACAAGATAGTGAGCAACTGGAGTTCTTCACGGAAGGTGCTTAGGATCCACGGGGGAAATCCGGCTAGAACGTCTGAGGAGGGCCAGGGCATGGCCAGACAGCCGCACTCCCGAGCCACAAGCGGTCGTGCCGCAATAATCGAGGCGAAGCCTGAGCCGCTTAGCATCGACATCTCCAAGACGGTTGTGCTTGTCGTCGACATGCAAAATGACTTTGGCTCTAAGGGAGGTATGTTTGACCGGGCCGGGGTTGACATATCCATGGTCCAGAGCGCCGTAGGATCCACCAAGAGAGTCCTCGCAGCGGCCCGGGATGCAGGTATCAAGATCATATACCTCAAGATGGGCTATCGTCCCGACCTTTCGGATGCAGGCCCTCCTGATTCCCCAAATAGACTTAAACATTTGCCGCTACGCCTCGGAGAAGCAATCCGTGCCCCAAACGGCGCAGAGAGTCGGATACTGGTCCGAGACACATGGAACACAGATATTCTGAGTGACCTTGCGCCGCAGGCCAATGACATCACGATCTACAAAACTCGATTCAGCGGCTTCTACCAAACCGATTTGGACGCCATCCTTAAGAGGCTGGGAGCGAAATACCTCATCGTTACCGGGTTGTCGACAAGCGTATGCGTCGAGTCAACGATCAGAGACGCAACATTCCGGGATTATTCGTGTGTGCTGCTCGCAGACTGTACCGGCGAGCCGATCGGGCATGACTTGCCCACGAGTAACCACGAAGCATCCCTCTTGGTCATCCAAACGCTATTTGGGTGGGTTTCCGGCGCCGACGCATTCTTGAAGGCCCTCGAAGAGCGCGCTGCTGCAGCCGGCAAGGAACAGCGTCAGAGGTAATGGTTCCAACCTTGAACTAAGAGGCGAAACGGGTGGTTCGGCGGCTGCAGTTCGGGCGGAATTTTTGGCCTTGATGCGATTCGACTGGTGCCGGGAGG
>VBAO01000049.1 GCA_005883865.1 Candidatus Segetimicrobium genomatis | reverse complement strand
AGGCGGCGACCAACCGCTACGCGCAGGAACTGGACCACTGGGCGGACCTGTAGCGGGCATGAGGATCGGACCCATGCCGAAGGCAAGTCCCTCGGTCACTCGGGTGTATGCTCGACCTCCATAAGGAGGGTCCCGTTCAGGACGATCCTCGCGCTGATCTTCGTCGCCCGCCTGAGGGTATTGAGCACGTAACAGTGACGCTCGGCTTCGTCGACCAGGGCCCTGATGCGGTCGGGCGGCTCGGGGCTCTGGATGTGGGTCTCGTAGCGGATCTCTTCGAAACCGAGGTTGGGCACCCCCGCCACCCTGCCGCCGCGGCGGTCGAAGTAGCCCCGGATCGCGAACTCGAGGGCGTCGATGCGGAGGTCCCGGAGAGCCGCCACACGGGCGTACTGGACCTCCTCTCAGAACCCCAGCGAAGCGAGGAAGTACTGCAGCGGAGCCGGCCCCTGTCCGGTCCCGCCGCGGTCCCTCGGCTCGTCACAGACCACCGGATGCCCCTCGAGGTCGGCCTCGGACCGGCAGTTCTCCACGCCGTCGCGAACTCCGTGTAGGTCTTCACGACGTACTCTTTCAGCTCAGGTGACAGCAGGACCGGCGCCATTCGACTCCACCTCCCGTTTTTGGGTCCGCGACGCTTGCCCGGCCCGGGCCGTGTTCGGCGGGAGCACGCTCCGTTCCCTGTGAGGAGGCGGCGGACCCGAGGGGAGAGAACTGAGCAGCGTGACGACCCGGAGGCTCCACGTGGGCGTGCTCGGGGCGGGCCGGTGGGCGTGCTCCGCCCACATCCCGGCCTGGCTGCGCGACCCCCGGTGCGAGGTCGCGGTGGTCTGCGATGTCGCGCCCCGCCTCGCCCAGGACGCCGCCCGGGAGTTCGACATCCCCGACGCGGCCGGCGACTGGCAGGCCGTCGTGGCGCGGCCCGACCTCGACATCATCGACGTGGTGACGCCGTCGTCGACCCACCACGAACTGGCGCGGGCCGCGTTGGAGGCGGGCAAGCACGTCCTCTGCGAGAAGCCGGTGGCGTTCGACTTCCGGGACACGTTGCGGGCGGCGGAGCTGGCCAGGCGCCGTGGTCGCCTGACCAAGCTCGGCTTCACGTTCCGGTACAGTCCGGGCGTCCTGTACGCCAAGTCGCTCATCGACTCGGGGTTCGTCGGCACCCCGTTCATCTTCAACGGGTACGAGCAGAACTCGCAATGGCTCGACCCTCAGACGCCCCTCCGCCAGGTCGATCCCAACGCGGACCCGTCGGTCCTCCACGTCTCGTCGCTGGAGGGGTACGGCGCTCCGATCATCGACATCGGGCACTGGTGGGTGGGCGCCGGATTCCGGCGGGTCGTGGGCACGATGCGGAACTTCATCCCGGAGCGGATGGTCCGCGCCACGGGCCGGATGATGCGCATGAACATCGACGACGGGGACATCTTCATCGGCGATTACACCAACGGCGTCATCGGATCCATTCAGACCAGCTACATCACGATCGGCAACTACCCCGGGATCGAGGCGCGCATCTACGGGAGCCAGGGGGCCATCGTGTGCCGCCTCGTGGAAGAAGGGGGCGTCGCCGAGACGATCCACGTCGCCACCCCGGCCGACGTCGAATTCAAGCGGCTGGAGATCCCCGAGCGGTTCTATCCGGCCGGCGGCCATCCGCGGGAGTCGTGGCGAACGCTATTCTACGCCAACCTCATCAGGGATTTCATCGACGAGATCCTCGAGGGCGGGGGCCGGAACCAGGGCAACTTCGAGGACGGCGCCAGGGTGCAGGAGGTGATCAACGCCGTGGAGCGCTCCTTCCGCGACCGGCGGTGGATCGACCTGCCGCTCGAGCGCTAGACGATCTGTGGCCGCCGTGGCGCCCGCCCCCCTCCTCGACGAGTTCTTGGCCGCCTACTACCGCCGCCACCCGGTCGGCGCGACGTTCATCGGCGTGCACGACTACGACGATCGGTTGCCCGATTACTCCGCGCGAGGAGTGGACGAGGCGCTGGCCGGGATGGACTCGCTGCGGGGCCGCCTGCGCGCCCTGCCGCCGGAGCCGCCCGCCTCGTCCGAGGCCCTCGATCGCACTCTCGCCGATGGGTGCCTCGAGATCGAACGGTGGGAACTCGCCTCCGAGCACTTCCACCGGGGCAACCCCTGCGTCTACACCGGGGAAGCGGTGTTTGGAGTGATCGCCCTCTTGCTGCGCGATTTCGCCCCCCCATCTCAGCGGGGCGAGGCGGCGGTCGCGCGGATGCGGGCGATCCCGCGCCTGCTGGCGCAGGGAACGGCCAACGTGCGCCGGGCTCCCCGCGCCTGGGTCGAGCGGGCGATCCGGGAGTGCGCCGGGGCGCGCGCCCTCTTCGAGCGCGGCATCGCCATCGCGGCCCGCGACGGCGCGATCCGAGATCCTCAACTGTCCACCGCGGCGGTGGCGGCGGCCGCCGCCTTCGCGGAGTTCCGGGCGTACCTCGAGCGCGATCTCGCGCCGTACGCCCACGACCGATACGCCTGCGGTGGGGAGGCCTTTGACCAGCTCGTGCGCCGCGGACATCTCCTCGCCGTGGACGCGGCCGCGATCCGCGGCGCGGCCCAGGAGCAGCTCGCCGTCTGCGAGACGGCGCTGGACTCCCGCGCGGGCGAGTTCGAGGCGCGCTCCTGGCGAGACGCGCTGGCGCGCCTCGCCGACCGGCACCCCACGGTCGAGCAGTACTACGGGCGCTACTCCGAGGTGTGGGACGCCGCCCGAGCGGCCGCCGAAACGCGCGGGCTGGTCACCTGGCCCGACTACCCCGTGCGGTTCGTCCCGCAGCCCGAGTGGGTGCGCGCCGCGGCGCCGTCTCTCTACTTCCTCCCGTACCGCTCGCCGGCGCCGTACGATCGCCTCCCGATCGTGGAGTACCTGGTTCCGCCGATCGATGGGGCCATGGCGCCGGACGAGCAGACCCGCCGCCTGCGCGCCACGAATGACAGCGTCATCAAGCTCAACCACGTCATCCACCATGGGGGGCTCGGGCACCAGGTCCAGAACTGGCACGCGCAGCGAGCGGCGTCCCGCATCGGCCGGATCGCCGCGGTCGACGGCGCCGCCCGGATCACGCTCCTCTGCGGGGGCACCATGGCCGAGGGGTGGGCATGTTATGCGACCGATCTCATGGACGAGATCGGATTCCTGACCCCGCTCGAGCGCTACGCGCAGATCCACGCCCGCCTCAGGATGGCCGCGCGGGCGCTCATCGACATCGATCTGCACCACGGCGTCTGCTCGCTGGACGACGCGGCGGCGTTCTACGAGCGGCGCGCCGGCCTCTCGGCGGAGGCGGCGCGGGCCGAGGCGGTCAAGAACAGCATGTTTCCCGGAACGGCCATGATGTATATGGTCGGGACGAACCTCATCCACGAGTTGCGGCGCGACCTGAGCCGCTCACCGGCGTTCGACCTGCGAGGCTTCCACGACCGCTTCCTCTCGTTCGGCTCGGTGCCGGTCGCGTGGGCCTGCGCGGCCATGCGAGAGGAGTACGCGGATCGATCCGGAAGATGACCGGCGGACTCGAGCCCAAAGGGGGAGAGAGCATGCATCGCACAACGACCTACCTGACGAGCAAGCATCCCGCAGCGGCGCGGAGGCCGCGGGCACCCCGGGGGTTCGGGCGCCGGGCGTTCCTGACCGGGGCGGGCGCTTGGGCCGGAGCCGCGGGGATCGCGGTCCTCGGCCGGGGCCTGACGGCCCGGGGGGCTTCCCCGGGCGGCGGGACCCTGGTCTACGGGCTGGGATTCGACCTCGACGACACGATGGATCCGCAGGTGACCAACTTCGACTCGACGATCCGGGTGACCCTGAACGTCTGCGAGCCGCTCGTCTGGGAACCCACACCGGGGAGGTTCGTGCCCGGGCTGGCCGACTCGTGGGAGGTGTCCCCGGACGCCACGGCCTATACCTTCAGGCTGAAGCAGGGCGTCCGGTTTCACGATGGGACGCCGCTCACCGCCGAAGCGGTCAAGTTCACCATGGACCGCGTGGTCAATCCCGAGACGAAAGCGGGCCAATCCCACGACCAGCTCGGTCCCTATGATCACACCGAAATCGTCGACGATCATACCGTCAAGATCGTGATGAAGGAAGGCTACGCTCCCCTGCTGACCAACCTGAACGGGTATCTGGGCATCGTCTCTCCGACGGCGGTCGCGAAGATGGGCCTGGCGGAGTTTGCCCGCCGCCCCGTGGGCACCGGCCCGTTCATGGTCCAGGAGTGGGTGCCCAAGGACCACATCACGCTGGCCCGAAACCCGAACTACGCCTGGGGATCCTCCCTCTTCAAGCACCGTGGGCCCGCCTACCTCGACCGGGTGATCTTCAAGATCATCCCCGAGGCCTCGGTGCGGACGGGGACGCTCAAGTCGGGAGAGACGCAATACATCGACGATATGGACTCGCTTGAGTACGCGGCGCTCAAGAAGGACGCGAGGTTCGCGGTGATCGAGCGGAGCCAGCCCGGATCGGGGTTCGTGCTGCTCCTCAACGTGACGAGCAAGGGTCCGATCGCGGACCTGCCCGTGCGCCGCGCGATCGAGTTCGCGGTCGACCGCGAAGGGCTCAACGCATCGGTCTTCCACGGCCTCAACAAGGTCGCCTGGAGCCCCCTCATGCGACCGACCTTCGGCTACGATGCGGCCACCGAGAAGATGTACAGCTTCGATCCGGCCAAGGCGAAGCAGATCCTCGAGGAAGCCGGGTGGAAGGTCGGCCTGGGGGGAATCCGGGAGAGCGCCGGCCGGAAGC
>VBAO01000048.1 GCA_005883865.1 Candidatus Segetimicrobium genomatis | reverse complement strand
CCCGGCCGCGGAGTTCAACATCCGGTTCGATCCGGAGGCGGCAGACATCGTCTTCAGAAGCGGCGTCCCCCTCTGGATGTGCGGGCTCAACCTCACGCGCCAGGCCGGCCTCGATCGCGGGACGATCGACCGCCTGGAGCGGCTGGGGACGCGGACCGCTCGGGCGATGGCCGGTGTGCTCCGCGTCTACCTCGAAAACCTTCGCGCAAGGGCAGGCCAGGCCTCGGCGTCGCTCCACGATCCCTGCGCGGTTACCATCCTGCTGGAGGAGCCCGTGATCACGTGGGCGCCGATGCACGTGGCCGTGGAACTGCGCGGGGAACACACGCGGGGGATGACCGTGTGCGACGCCCGCCACATCCGCGCGTTCAACCCCGCCGCGGCCGAAGGCGCCGGGCCCCTCGGCCATGCCCCCAACGCCAACGTAGCGATCGGGCTCGACCACGCCCGCTTCCTGCGGCTGATCGAGGACGCGCTCGCCGGGTTTCCCTGACCTCGACCGGCCCCCGCGCTTGCCGGCGAGGGACCACGCCGTGCTAGCGGACCGGCGATCCGAACCGGCGGAGCGCAAAGAGGCCGATCGGCTGCACGGTCCTCCCCTGGAGCGCGAGGTCGGCGAGGACCTCGCCGATGACGGTCGCGAACTTGAAGCCGTGCCCTGAGAAGCCGCACGCCAGGACCACGTTGTCGTGGGCCGGATGCCGGTCGATGATGAAGTGGTAGTCCGGGGTGTTCGTGTACATGCAGGTGGAGAACGACAGGACCTCGCCCGCCGCATCCGGCATCAGCTTCGCCAGATGCGCGCCCATCCGCGCCTTCTCATCCTCGCCGACCTGGCGGCGGATCGTCTGCGGCGTGGTCACCTCGTAGTACGCCTGGTGGAACCCGCACTTGAGGCCCTGCCCGTCGACATAGGGAAAGCCATACGCGTTCGTGCCGTGGTCCTCCCAGACGTAAACCGGCAATCTCCTGAATTCCTCGACGTGGGCGCGGGGCTCGAACCAGTAGACCACGGCGCGGGTGACCTCGAGGGGCAGGCCGAGGTCCCGAAGGATCTGACCGGTCCACGGGCCCGCGGTCATCACCAGGCGATCGGCCTCGTAGGTCTCCCGGGAGGTGCGGACGCTCACCCCGTGGGGGGTCGCAGTCCAGGCGTCCACGCGCTCCTGGAACTGGAGGTCGGCGCCCCCGCGCCTGGCCAACTCGATATGGGTGGCGGTGCATCGCTCGGGGACGAGGATGCCCGCCTCGTACTCGAAGAGCGCCACCTGATCCGGCCGCGGCCTGAGCACCGGATACCGCTTCCGGATCTCGTCGGCGGTGAGCATCTCGTGGGGAAGGCGATGCGTGCGGGCGCTCAAGGCCGCCCCGGCCACGGCCGCCGAGTCGGAGGCGCCCATGTGGAGCGCCCCCGTCTTCGTGAGCAGGGTCGTGCCGGCTTCCTGCTCGAGCGCGTGCCAGAGGTCGTACGCCCTGAACAGCAGCGGGACGTAGTCGGGCCCTTCGTAGTACGCCTGGCGGATGACGCGGGTCCGGCCGTGCGACGACCCCTGGTCGTGCGCCACGCCGAACTGCTCGAGGCCGAGCACACGCGCCCCCCCTGCGCCAGGTGATAGGCGGCGGCGCTGCCCATGCCGCCGCACCCCAACACGATCACATCGTACGCCGCCATCGCTGCCCCTTTCCGCGGACTCACCCTCGGGGTTCCACGGTCTCGCGGACAACCCCTGTCACCGACCGGGCAGTCGGACGAGCGCCGAAGTGGAACGCCATGGCCGAGGTCTGGTATACTCGTGAAGCGCGGCCCCATCGTCTAGAGGCCTAGGACGCGGCCCTCTCAAGGCCGAAACGGGGATTCGAATTCCCCTGGGGCCACCAACACTTAGAAGTCTTTGGGGGATGAGTCTTTTAGCGGAAATTACTCAGGGGATGCGAGCGGGGGCCTCCACAACGCGCCCCCGCTCGCCCGCCTCGCCCAGATCTACTTGTACTGACTGAGGATTGCCATGGCCTCTCGCTGGGCTCGGTCCAGCGCCGCTTTGACAGTGAGACGGCCCGTCTGCGCGGCTTGAACTGCCGTCACGAGGAGCAAGCCTACCCGATCCACCTCGTGGACCGTCATCTGCTCCCCCGCGTATCGCAGCTGCTCTGTCGCCGTCAACGCCTGAGGCGCTACCTTGAGGTAATCTTTAAACGCGGGCAGTGACAATTCGCTTTTGCGGATGGGCACATACCCGGTGCCGATGGTCCAGCGCGCGGCGGTCGCCGGCTCAGTCATCCAACGAATGAACGTCCATGCCGCTGTTGCGTGCTCCGGTGGAATCTTCTTGAAGATATAGAAGCTCCCGCCGCCCGTGGGAGCGCCGTACCGCTTGTCTCCCGGCATGAATGCCGCCCCCCACTGGAAGGTGGCGTTCTTTCGGATAAAGGTCATGGCGCCGGTGGACAAGTACATCATCGCCACTTTCTGCTGGATGAAGTCCTGGCTCGTCTGGTCCCAGAAGGCCTCACTCGATGCCCCCGGAGGATGCACCTTGTATTTGTTCTGCAAATCGAGGATGAACTGGACCGCGCGCGCGGCCTCCGGAGAGTTGAACTTCACCCACTTGCCGTCCGGGTCGGCCAGGTCCCCACCCGCTTGAATGATGAACCCTTGGATGATCCACGGCGAGGTGTCTACCGCTGGAATCTGGACGCCCCACTGCGTCACCTGCCCGCTCGGATCCCGCACCGTCAGCTTCTGGGCGTCGGCGACGAGTTCCGTCCAGTTCTTCGGGGGCTGGTTCGGATCCAGCCCGGCCTTCTGGAAGAGGTCCTTGTTGTAGTAGAAGATCGGCGTGCTGCGCTGCCAGGGAATGCTCCAGATGTGACCGTTCGCCCGTGCGTTCAATAGAAAGGCGCCGTAGAAATCGTCGAGCCAGGCCTTGCCGCCGCTCTGGGCGACCATGTCATCCAGGGGGATGATGGCGTCCCGGTCAAGGAGCGAGAAGAGCTCGGGCGTGTCCAACACCGCCACGTCAGGCGGGTTGCCGCCCATCACGCCTGTCATCGCCTTGGCCATCGCCTCGACGTAGTTTCCGGCGAACACCGGCTCGACTTTAATGTCGGGATGGGCGGCATTGAAGTCGCCCACCATCTCGGTCATGAGCTTGTTGAGCGGCCCGGAGACCCCCACTGGATAGTAGTACTTTAGCTGGACCGCTCCCTGGGCAGTGATGACGGCGGGCGCCGCAGCAGTCAGCAAGGCGACGACCACCGCGCAGGCCACCGTCCGTGTCGTGAGCATTTCCGCACCCCCGCTCCGTTCTTGATGACGGTCGTCCCGGAGCCCTGCCTCTTTCACCGGTGAATCAGTCCATCCCTTGTCGACGAGGCCCGCGCGAAGGCAATGATTGTTCACTACACGTTTCAGATTCACCCTGATCACAAGGAGCGAGCCAAAGAGGAGCTTCGGAAGCTCAAGGCGGTCATTCAAAGGCACGGCGGCCGGAACTTCAAGTACTACGCGTCGATGACGTCCGGCACTCCCAACCGGTTGTTCATCTATGAAATCGACAAGCTCGCGCACTTCGACACGCTCAGCGCCGATCCGGACTTCCGTGCCGTCAAGCTCGACTCACTGTACACCGATGCCACGGGAACGACCTGGGCGGAAGTCTCCCTGTGACCATCCACGCTCCCGACAGGAGCGGCGTTCCCGCCGCTCCGAGCCTACCTGATCACTGATTTCAAGGTGTCGAACGTCCCCACGAAGTAGGCGACGTTGTGAAACGCTTCTCTGGCGATGGCCTCGGCCACGTGGCGGGCCTGCGCGCTGTCCTTGCCGATGACCACGATCCGGGTATTGTGGTCTTCCATCGGGAGCCGCCCGTCATCTTTGGCTTTCGCGACTTCCCCGACATCCTTGCCCGGCAACACCAAACGGTCAGGGAGGTTCCTGGCACCCGGAATCGTGCCCGCTTTGAACTCCTCTGGATCCCGGGCGTCGATGAAGACCGCCGTCTTGTCGCCCCTGAAGACGTACAGCGCGCCCTCGAGTTCGATGGCGGTGAGACCCACCAGCGCGCGCCAGGTTGGGATGCCTAGCTGGTATCGCCGCACATTCGTGTAGCCGGCGGCCACCAACTCGTCACCCAGCCGCTTGCTCTTGCCGCAGAACGGCCCGTTGCAGTAGAGGACGATCGGCGTCTCCTTATTGCCGCCGAGGATCCGCCCGATTTCGTTGACGTCGGAGACGTAGAGGGACATCGGGACACCCGGCTTCGGTGCGACGTTCAAGGCGCCGGGAATGTGACTGACGGCATACTCCAGCCGCGGTCGCGCATCAAAAACCGTTGCGCTCCTGTCGGCGAGGATTTTGAAAAGCTCGTCGGTGGAGACCTCGGGCGTCTTCTGATTGGGCTCCATCAACTTAGCCGTCATGATGGTCACCACGGACTGGGCCACAGACTGCTGCGTCAATGCAGAGGACGCGACGAGGACGCCAAGGACCAGCGCCACAGCTGTCCACGACCGGAACGGCACCCTGGGCTTCCTCACTCTCCTCACCTCCCATTTCTTTGTGGAACGCATGATTGTACCGGATTGCCTCTTACGATCGCCGATCTGG
>VBAO01000047.1 GCA_005883865.1 Candidatus Segetimicrobium genomatis | reverse complement strand
GCACGCTTATCCAACTGATCTACCTTCGCCACCGAGGCGATCCATCTCTCCCATGGATTTGCCAGTGGCATCGCCTGGGCCGCGGTGCTGGGAATCCCGGGCGTTTTCGCCTCCTGGCATCGCACACACGCGACTGCGGTGGGGCGCTAAAAAACGAGGAACCGCGGGGCCGAGGTCCCGCGGTTCCCATCGCAACCGTGTTGCTTATCGGTTACCCGCCAGTGTGGGCTGCGGGGATTGCTCGATTTCGATCGGAACCTTTCTCGGCAGCACGCCCTCATGAATTGGAAGCGTAATGTCAAGCACGCCGTGGGTATACTTCGCCTTCACCTGATCAAAGACAAGCCCTTCCGGCAGCGTGATCGTTCTTTCGAATGGCCCGTACACGACCTCGGTGAACAGGTACTGGTTGTCGCGTACGTCATAGGTGAACTTGCGCTCCCCCTTGATCGACAACAGGTTGCCGCTGACCTTGATGTCCACGGTGGCAGGGTCGACGCCTGGGACAAACACCCTCACCATCAAGTTGTTGCCCTGATAGAACGACTCGACAGGCGGAGCCCATGCCGTTGTCCGGCTCATACCCCCGCCGCTATATAGCCTGTCAATCAACTCACGATTTAGCTCAGATAGATCGGCAAATAGTGACCAGCGATTGTGAACCATTGCACTCGCCTCCCTCTCAACGACCGCCCGGCGCCCCATTGGAGCGTTGGCCGGGAAGTGATCATCCATCTACCACCTCAATCTAATAATATGCCATGCCATAGTAATTGTCAATAAGATTGTCACTAATATTGTCAATATAATTATCACGTTTATTGTAAGCGAAAATTCGAGATTTAAATGCCCTTCTTTATCGTTCCATCGGACGACGGGAAAGCACCATGGGCGAAGAACGGCCGGCTCACCGAGCTGATCGACCCCAGCGTTCCCCGCCCTCCCGCTAGGCGGTAGGTTCACGCCGGGGCGCGCCACTGACATCGCTGGGCGCGGGCATCGTATCTTTTCCGGGGCATGGGGATCGCGGCTGTCGGTCCAGTTCCGCAGGCTGGGGGGAACGTCAAATCAGCCGGAACGTATTATTTTAGGCCCCTCGCGGATGACGGTGTACGTCGGCGGGCACTGACCGGATGGGCCTCCGGAGCCGTAGGTCGGGGGTTCAAATCCCTCCGGGCGCGCCAGATTTTTCAGGGCTTCCCGCACGATGTCTGCTCCGCAGCACCCTCGTACCCGCCACCGCTCACCCGCGTCGTGTCGATCGCGGGTCGAGGGCGTCGCGCAGGCCGTCGCCGACGAAGTTCACCGCCAGCACGGTGAGCGCGATCACGATCCCAGGCGGTATCCATAGCCATGGGATGTCGTGCAGCACGCTCGGTGCCCGTGCCTGGTTGATCATGTCGCCGAGGCTTGGCGTCGGTGGCTGCACGCCGAGGCCGAGGAAACTGAGTGCGGCCTCCAGGAGGATCGCGCTGGCTACACCGAACGTCGCCACGACGGACAGCGGCCCGAAGATGTTGGGCAGGAGATGCCGCGCGGCGATGTGCGGGCTGGTCGCGCCCAGCGCGCGGGCCGCCATCACAAACTCCGCTTCACGGAGCGAGAGCACTTGGCCTCGTACGATCCGGGCCGTACCCGGCCAACCCAGCAGCCCGATGGCCGCGATCACCGAGTAGAGGCTCGGCCCGACGACCGAGGCGAAGACGATCACCAGCAGGAGCGTGGGAATGCTCAGAACCGTATCGGTCAGCCGCATCAGGAGCTGATCGATGACGCCGCCGGCGAACCCAGAGATCAGGCCCAGGAGTGTGCCGATCAGCACATACAGGCCCACCGCGACGAAGCCCACCACGAGCGAAACGCGTGTACCGTAGACCACGCGGCTCCATACGTCGCGGCCGGAGCGGTCGCCGCCGAGCCAGTGGTGGACGCTGGGCGGCTGGTCTACGATCTGGAGGTTGGTCTTGATGGGATCCCGAGGGGCGACCCACGGAGCGAAGATCGCGCCGGTGACGATAGTAACGAGGATGACCGAGCCGACGATCGCCGGGCGATGACGCAGGAAGCGACGGAGCGCCCTCTGAAAGGGCTCCTCGCGGCGTGGGGTGGCGATGGATACTCCAGCCGATTCAGTCATAGCGCACCCTGGGGTCCGCGACGCCGTATGCGACATCGGCCAGCAGGTTGCTGCCCAGGACCGCCGCGCCAACCATGAGCACGATCGCCATCATCAGTGACGGATCGCGGTCCTGCGCGGCGCGAACAGCGAGAAGGCCCATCCCCGGCCAGGAGAAGACCTGCTCGGTGATGATGGCGCCGCCGACTACGTCGGGCAGCAGAAGCGCCACAACCGTAATGACGGGCAGAAGCGCGTTGCGCAGCCCATGGCGCAAAAGGACGGCTCGAGCGATCAGGCCTTTAGCCTGCGCCGTCCTGATGTAGTCGCTGTTCAGCACCTCAAGCATGGACGTACGTACGTAGCGCAGCAGCGGCGCGGCATTGGCCAACCCCAGGATCGTCGCTGGCATCACGAGATGACCGAGACGATCCCCGAGATCGAACTCCAGGCCGAGCGTGTACATTCCCCCCACCGGCAGCAGCCTAAGCGAGACACCGAAGACATACAGAAAGATCAACCCCAGCACGAAGGTGGGCGTGCTGATCATCATGAGCGTGATCGTCGTCAGGAAATAGTCAAGCGTGCCGTATTGCCGGACCGCGGACACGATCCCGAAGGAGATACCCACCCCAGCTGCGAGGAGGAGGGAGATGCCCATCAGGACGAGCGTGGGTTCCACCCGGGGTACCACTTCCTCGATGATCGGCCTCCCGCTCTTGATCGAGTAGCCGAAATCACCGTGCAGGATCCCATTGCTGCCGCCCCCGAGAGGCGCCGGGAAGAAGTTGGGCAGACCGTGATCGCTCAGCACCATGCCGGTCCCCCGGCCGCGGGGACTGCACGCACCGAGCCAGCGACAGTACCGGACGGTCATGGGCCCTTCGAGCCCGAGCTCCCGGCGCAATTGTTGGAGCTGCGCCGGGCTCATTGTGGCCAGTCGTTCCGGATCGACGAGGCCGCTGACCGGATCGCCGGGGGCGAGCGAGAGGATGACGAACCCGACGATCGTGATCCCGACCAAGACCGGGATCCCGATCAAGATTCTTCTGACGATGAAGGAACCCACCGAGCTGTCGCCTTGACGGGTCCTACGCCGCGCAGCTCACGGTGGGGCCGGGCACCTTGGACATGACGACGGTGCTCGCAAGTCGTCTAACGAGTGGCTGAGAATCCGGCCTCCACCATCGACGTTGCACGATGGTTGCGGCGGGGCGGCCCGGCAACGTCCCACCGCCGGCCGCCCCGCCGCAACCTGGAGAGTCGGTGCGGGAAGGAGAACCTCCGTCCCCACCTACTTGACGATCTGCCAGGTCTCCACGTTCATGGTCAAGTACCGTTCAAACATCGGAATTTTCGGAACCCCGCGGATGCGCTTGCTGACCGCGTGCACGCCGCTGAGCTGCCAGAGGTAGGGTCGCGGAACCTCCTCGTTAAAAATATGGGCGATCTTCTCGTAGATCTTGTCCTGCTCCGCGGGGTTGACCTTCGTGAGGGCCTCGTCGAAGAGTTTACGCAGCTCGCAGTTGTAGTAGCCGCTGGTGTGGAGCTTCTCAGGCTGGCACAAGTAGTAGATCGCTGACCGCGACGGACCAAGCCCCTCG
>VBAO01000090.1 GCA_005883865.1 Candidatus Segetimicrobium genomatis | reverse complement strand
CCGGACAGCGCGGGAAAGATGCGGCAGACTTCCTCGACCCTCGTCGCGAGGTCGGCCCGGGTGAGATGCCGGTGGCAGTACGCCCCCAGGATCAAGTTGTCGGCGACGCTCAAGCGCCCGAAGACCTGGCGCCCCTCGGGTACGTGGGCGATCCCGAGCCGGACGATGTCGGCGGGCGGGACTCCGGCGATGGGCCGGCGGTCCAGCCGGATCGTTCCGGCGGTGGGCGGCACCAACCCCGAGATGCACTTGAGCAGGGTGGATTTCCCGGCCCCGTTGGCGCCGACCAGCGCCACGAGCTCCCCCGGGGCCACGTCCAGGTCCACGCTCCTGAGCACCTCGACCTCGCCGTACCCGGCGCGGAGTTCCCGAATTTCCAACAAGAGTTCGCGTCCCATCAGATCATCTCCCAGACCGTCTCCGTCCCTCGCCCCAGGTACGCTTCGATGACGCGGGGGTGGGCCTGAACGGCGGCGGGCGGCCCCGTGGCGATGACCCTGCCGAGGTCGAGCACGATGACCTCGTCGGCGATTCCCATGACGAGGGACATGTTGTGCTCCACGACCATGAGCGTGACCCCGGCGTCCCGGACGGCGAGGAGCAGGCGCCCGAGGTCGCCCGTCTCCACGTCGTTGAGGCCGGTGGCGGGCTCGTCCAGCAGCAACAGCCGCGGCGAGGCCATGAGGGCCCGGATCACCTCGAGGAGCTTCTGCGCGCCGAGCGGCAGGCTCATGGCCGGATCATCCCGGCGGCCGGCGAGCCCCACGACCTCGAGCAGCGCCTCGGCCTTTCTCCGGATCGCCTGCTCCTCATGCCGCACCGGTCGAAGCCAGAGCGCCTGCTGCCACGGCCGGGCGCGGACACGCAGGTGCGCCCCCACGAGGACATTCTCCAGCACGGTCATCCCCGGGAAGGCGCGGGCCGTCTGAAACGTGCGCACCAGGCCCAAGGCGGCGATCGCGTCCGGCGTGCGGCCGGCCAGGCTGACGCCGAAGCAGGAGACCGTGCCCCGGTCGGCCCGGTACAGATTCGTCACCAGGTTGAACAGGGTGGTCTTTCCGGCCCCGTTTGGCCCGATGGCGGCCGTGAGCGACCCTTCCCGGACGGTGAAGCTGACGTCGACGATCGCCAGCACGCCCCCAAACGACTTGGACAGCCCACTCGCCTGGAGCGCCGGGGTCCCGGCCACGCTAGGCTTCCTCGCCCCATGCCGGGCCGGCGTCCCGGCGCGACCCGACGCGGTGCGCCAGCCGCTCGAGCGCGGAGAGCAGGCCGCCGAGGATGCCCGCGGGCAGGTAGAGCATGATGAGGACGAGGAGGATGCCCTCCGCCAGGGTCTTGTAGACGGCCAGGGGTTGAACCGCCGCCGGGAGCAGCGTCAGGAGCGCGACCCCGACCAGGGGACCGACCAGGGTGCCTTCCCCTCCGAGCACCAGCATGGTGATCATCTCCAGCGAGCGCGACGTGCTGACCATCTCGGGGGAGAGGAAATGGAAGTGGAAGGCATACAGGCTGCCCGCCAGCGAGGCGAGGCCGGCGCCGAGGAGGAACGCGGACACCTTGTAGCGGGGCACCTGGATGCCGAGCGCCCGGGCCGCCGTCTGATCCGCGCGGGTCGCGCGCAGGGCCCGGCCGTACCCCGATCGGGTGAGGTTCGCGAGGAGGATCACCAGCGCCCCGGCGATTCCCCAGACGAGATAGTAGGTGGAGATCGGGCTCGCAAACGTATAGCCGCCCAGCGAGAAACTGGGAATCGCCACCAGGCCCGACGGCCCGCCCGTGAAGTCCGTGAGGCCCACGGCGACGGAATCCACCAGGAGCCCGAAGGCGAGGGTGGCCAGGGCGAGGTAGAGGCCGCGCAGGCGGGCGGTGACCAGAGACAGCACAAGGGCCACGGCCAGCGACAGCGCGATCCCGGCGCCCGTCGCCGCAAGAGGAGCGAGTCCGGAGCGCGTGGCGAGGATGGCGGCGGTATAGCCGCCCACGGCCATGAATCCGGCGTGACCGAGGCTGACCTGCCCGGCGTATCCCATCAGCAGGTCGAGGCCGAGGACCGCGATGAACAGGATGCCGGTGATCACGAGCGAGCCCACGAGGCCTGTCCCGCCGAGGACCACGGGCAGGACCCCCACGGTGACGGCCCCGACGATGGCGAGCGCCCACGCCGTCCTCCCTTTGAGGCGGGAGGGAGGAAGTGCGCGGTGCGCGATGAACTCGCGCACGTCCTCGCGCCGGGCCCCGCTGCCGCCCAGGATGCCCCCGGGCCGCCAGATCAGGACGGCCAGCAGCAGCACGAGGGTCAGGGTGTTGCTGAAGAGCGAGGAGATGTAGCCGGCCGTCAACTGCTGCACCAGTCCCAGCCCCAGCCCTCCCACGATCGCCCCGAAAAACGAGCCCATGCCGCCGAGGGCGAAGGCGATGAACCCGGAGTTGGTGAAGAAGCGTCCCGTGTCGAACTCGATCGACGTGATCGGCCCCAGGACCTCGCCGCCGATCGCCCCGATCGCCGCTCCGACGGCGAAGGAAAACAGGGTCATTCGGGACACGCGCACCCCCATGAGGCTGGCCGCCATGGGGTTTTCCGCACAGGCGCGCAGGGCCTTCCCAAACACGGTGCGCGTCAGGATGCCCCAGAGGAGCACCACGATCACCGCCGTCACGCCGATGATCCAGAGCCCCTGCGTGGGGATGCGGACCCCCACGACCGCCACGGGCCGCTCCCCCGAAAACGTCGGGATCGAGTAGGGCTGGCTCCCCCAGATGACCAGGCTCGCGCCTTCGAACAGGGTGAGGAGCCCGACCATCAGGATGAGCATGCCGCTGAGCGGGAGCCGGTGCAGCGCCGGCCGGATGACGAGACGCTCCATCGCGCCCCCGACCAGCGCCGCGATGGCCGCGGATCCCAGGGTCGCGGCCAAGAGCGGCCAGTGGAAGCGCGTCTCGAGGGAGTACATGCCGAGCGCTCCCAGCACGACGAAGGCGCCCTGGGCGAGGTTCGGAACGCCCATGACGCTGTAGACGAGGGTGAACCCTACGGCGACCAGCGCGAAGACGCTGCCGGCGAGGACGCCGCCTACCGCGATCTCCAGAGCCTCGCGCATTGCGGCCTACTTCATGGGGCCTCCGCTCGGACCGCTCACGGGCTCCCACGCCTGCT
The DNA here is from genome assembly GCA_005883865.1 of Candidatus Segetimicrobium genomatis. Taxonomy (GTDB): domain Bacteria; phylum Sysuimicrobiota; class Sysuimicrobiia; order Sysuimicrobiales; family Segetimicrobiaceae; genus Segetimicrobium. Next base: position 503 of record VBAO01000090.1, on the reverse strand, counting down.
TCGCCGGATTCCAGCGGGTGACGACCGCATCCATCAGGGTCAGCCCCCGCTGGGGACTCGTCTTGAAATCGTAGATGCCGTTGATGCCGGCCACGCCTCGCAGGTGCGCGATGTAGTCCCGGATCTGGGCCGCGGTCGCCTGGGTGCCCAGGTGCCGCAGCGCGTCGATGACAATGAGGGGCCCGTCCCAGGCCAGGGTCGAAGCCCGGTCGGGCTTCATGTTTGCGGTTTGAAGCGTTTCGATAAAGACCTTCTGGGTCTGCTTCACGCGCCCCGGCGGGAGCGCCTCGTACGCGGCCCACTCACTCGTGGGGAAATACAACTCTTGGGGCATGAAGGACGCGTACTGCTGCATCTGCGGGTACGTCATGTTCCCGTCCGTGGTGACCACGGGGATGCTGAGCCCGCTCTGGGCGATCCCCTTGAACACGGTGCCGATCGGCGCCCCCGTGCTCCAGGCGATCAAGGCCTGCGGATTCGCGGCCGCGATTCTCGCGATCTGG
>VBAO01000089.1 GCA_005883865.1 Candidatus Segetimicrobium genomatis | reverse complement strand
GACCGCGGCGGCGGCGACGTCGGCGGGCTGACCGATCCGCCCCAGCGGGTAGAACGCCGCGCGGGACCGCCGGTCCTCCTCCGTCGCGAGCCACGGTGCCGTGAGCGGCGTCTCGACCACGGCGGGGGCGATCGCGTTCACGCGGATCCGGTGCTGCCCGAGCTCGACCGCCATCGTCTGCGTGACGTTGTTGAGGGCGGCTTTGCACGCGCCGTAGATGCCCTCGCCGCCCGGCGCGGCGTACAGGCTGTCGATGGAGGAGAGGAAGAGGATGACCCCTCCGGTTCCCTGACTCCGCATCACGCGCGCGGCGGCCTGGGCTCCGAACACCTGGGCGGTCAGGTTCAGCCGGAGCATCGCCTCCCACCCGGCGGGGGTCGCGTCGAGCCACTCGCTCGAGCTGCCCGCGGCCGCGGTGAAGCCGCCGGCGTTGTTGACCCACACGTCGATCTTCCCCAAGTGCGTGACGCAGGCGGCGGCCGCGGCGCGTAGCTGGTCGAGGTTGGTGACATCCGTCACCTGGGTGACGGCGCGCCGCCCCCGCGCCTCGATGAGCTGCCCGACCTCCTCCAGGTCGTTCCGGCTGCGGGCGGCCAGCAGGAGGTCGGCCCCCTGCTCCGCAAAGGCGAGCGCGATGGCGCGGCCGATGCCGCGGCTCGCCCCCGTCACCACGCAGGCTTTTCCGGTGAGGGAGAACATCCGCTCCGACCGAGGCTAGACCACCGAAAAGTGCGCCTCGGTCGTCCTCCGGTCGACCCCGTTGATCGGAATGATGTCCTGGGGGCACGCCGAGAAGGCGATGATGAGATCCATCCTCGCCCGAAGCGCGATGTACTGGCCTGCCCGGCTGACCGGGGGCAGAAAGTCGACGTACCGGCCATCGATCACCGGGATGTTCATGAAGAGATTCAGGGGGGCCGGGGTCTCTGGGGTCGGCACTCCCAGCGCCTTCAATGCGGCCGCGAGATTGTCCGTGCAGTTGTCGTGGTAGTCCTTGCAGCCGAGCTGTTCGTAGCGGTACCGATCGCAGGCCGCGAGGAGCGTGTCGTGCACGCCCGGGGTCGTGTCTTCGACCACCTGGAGAATCGGCCGTCTGTGGTTGGTGACCAGGGTATCGCCGACCGCGGGGATGATCTTCTTCATCGCGGCCCGGCTGTGCTCCATCGACATGCACTCGGTCAGATCGTGGGCATTGAAGGCCCAGGTGTCGACGACCTGCTGGCCGTGGGTGTTGATCACCTTGACCACTTGCCCCTCCCGCACGCGCTCGGCCTTGCCTCGCCGGGCGGGGATCGTGATGAGCATTCCGTGTTCGATCACGGCGGGCGCCTCCTGTTGGTCATTTTCGCGCTCAGCATCTCGCTTTCGTGTTGCGCGGCGGAACATCCTTGGGTTCCTCCCCCTTCGATGGCTGGAGGGCTCCCAAGAGCGCCGCCGCGGCGTCGGCCTGCCCGGCCCAGAAGCGGGCCACCTCGCCGGCCACCCCCTCGCGCGCGCGGTGCCGGGACGCCCACCGCCGGGCCTCCGCGGCCAGCCATCCCAGCGTCCCGTCCGCATCCTGCGACAGAAGCGACGTGAGGATGAACCGGCGCTCACCCATCCTGAGCCCCACATCCAGGTCGCGGGCCGCCCGCGCCAGGTCTGCCCTGGTGAGCACGACCCCGCTGCGCACGGGGGAGAGCAAGGCGCCGGCGAACTCCCCCGCGCCCTCCTGTCTGGGATCCGGGAGCGCGGGAGCCAGGCGGAGGGGAAGCGGCAGGATCTCCTGGGGGCCCACCGCCTCCACCTCGGCGGCGAGGACTTCCCCGAGGAGCGCGCCCCACGAACGGTAGAACGGCGGCGCGATCTCCCCCAGTTTGTCCAGGTACGCGAACAGCCACGAGGCCAGGTGCTCCCACAAGAGCGCCTTCCTGCTCTGGCGCCACAGGAGGCGGCGCGCGGGATCGGGGTCCGCCCCCTCCTGGTCGGCGAGGGTGGCGTACAGCGCGAGCAGCGCCGTGAGGTGATCCGGCTCGGCCGGCGGCACGCGGCCCAGGGCTCTCCAGAATCCGGCCACGCGATCCCGGGCCTCGCCTCCCAACATCCCCTCACGTCCGACGTAGACGGAGGCGTACGGGTAGAGGTTGAACACGAAGACCTCGGTGTATGTGGCGGGCTCGGGGGCACCGGGAAGGTCCAGCAGCTTAGCGAGGGTGGCCAGCGCCCTGAGAATCTCCATCACTTCCCTGCGGCGCCTGGCGGTCCCTCGGGACCTTCCACCTTTGCGGGGGATTGATCCTTCGTTGCGGGCCCCTCAGGGCGAGGGACAGACTTCCCTTTGACGGGAGCGGGCCCTCCATCGCGGGACGCAGGCTTCCCTTTGAGGGGCGTGGGCCCTCCATCGCGGGGGGCAGGGGGCACACCCTGTTTGAGAGGGGCGGCTCCCCCATGGGGAGGGGCAGGCGGGAGGCCGTAGGCATCCTTGGCCGGCCGGAGCGGGCGCATGAGCCAGTATGGGCGGCGGGTGCGGTTCGGAGAGTGCCGGTCGGCCGGCCGCGTGAGCGCGAGCCAGTCGTGGAAGACCTTCCGCGAGATGCTCGTGTCGACGAAGATGTCCCCGTGCCGGTCGTTCAAGTCGGCTTTGCGGACCCGCACCGCCTGGTGCCAGCAGTGCTGTCCGGACACCGGATCGGGATGGACCGGGAAGGTGAGGTTCTGGTGGACGCCGACCTCGGTCCACCAGATCCTGAGCGTGTCCGGGTCCGCGGAGGCGTAGGGCTGGAGGCCGCCCTGCCGCCGCATTCGCCAGCGGCTCTCGCTGCGATCGAGCGACACGGTCGCCATCATCTGCCGCTGGCCCTCCCCATGGAGTTTCCAGCGCCCCATGTGGTGGCTGCACGCCACCACCCCGGGCCGGATCCCCTCGGTGACCCAGGCTTTGACCACGAAGTGGCCGATCTGCGTCTCGACCCGCACGAGCTCCCCGGTCTCGACTCCCACCCGAGCGGCGTCGGCCGGATGAATCCAGAGAGGGTTGGTATGGGCGATTTCGTCAAGCCACTTGGCGTTCGCGCTGCGGGTATGGATCTGCACCGGGAGCCGGAACGTGGAGATGAGGAGCATCTGGTCCGGGGCGAGGTGCTCGGGGTGAACATGGCTCTTTATATAGGTAGGGATCGCGAGCTCGGGCCATCCCCAGTCGGCCAGGGTGGCCGAGTAGAACTCGAGCCGGCCGGACGGCGTGGGAAAGCCTCGCAGGATGTCCCCCTCGATCTTCACCCCGACCGGCCGGCGTCCGTCGGCATCCGGCTCGGGGCTTCCGGTGGGCACGATATTGGGGCTTGGGGGGGCCGGCGCCTTCGTGTAGACTCGGCCGGCCCAGCCGACGCGGACGTCGTCCAATTCGCTTGGGGGAACGCGTTCCTCGTGAACGGCCCCGATCCGCTTGGCGACCTCAAACGCCCCGTACCGGCGCATGTACTCCAAGGGCGCCAGCCCCTCGGCCGCGGCCCGCAACGCCAGGCCGGGGACGGCGTGCTGGAAGATGTACCCGTAGTACTCGTCGACGGTGAGCTTCTGCCCGGGCGCGGCCTTGGACTCGAAGTACTTCCGAATCCCGAGCCGGCCGTCCGGATCGATCCGCCAGGACAACTCGATCCAGAATTCGTTCTCCTCCCACACCTCGCCCGGGTTGACCTCGCGGGTATCCGCGATGCGCTCCCCGAGCCGGGCGCGCGCCGCGCGGAGCACGGGCTGCCGGAACGCGATCCACTGGCCGTCGTACTGCTCGTAGGAGTGGAGGTCGTGCCGCTCGGAGCCGTGGCCCATCGGCAAGACGTAGTCCGCGAAGAACGCCGGTTCCACGTGGGGGTCAGCGCGACATGGAGCCCCACGAGCCGCTCATCGGTGAGCGCCTCGATCCAGGAGAACCCATCGGGGTTGGTCCATACGGGGTTGTAGACGCGGGTGAAGTAGACCTGGAGGCGGCCGCGCCCCTCCAGGAGCAGGTGGGGGAGGAGGAAGGACATCTCGTTGAGCGCCAGCGGGTACTCCCGAGGCCAGGTGAGCTCGTTCCACGCGGGGGGATGCGGCGGCAGATAGATCGGCCGGGGCACGAATTTGTTCCAGGCGTTGGGATACGTGCCCCCTTCGGTCGCCACCGCGCCCAGGAGGGCGTTGAGGAGGAAGAGGCTGCGCGCGACCTGCCAGCCCCCGAGGTTGCCCGCGGCCGCGGCCCGCCACGTGTGGGTGGCGAGCCGGGTGCCGGCGGACGCGACGATCTGCGCGATCTCCCTGAGCACCGCGATGTCCACCCCCGACTCGTCGGCGGCGCCCTCGAACGTGTGGCCCGCGTACAGCGTCCTGAGGGCGCGCTCGAAATTTTCGAACGTGGGGGGAAGCTTGGGATGCTCGCGTTCGAGGTACTCCTGCCAGTTCCACCACCGGCGCACGAACTCCCGATTGTACAGGTTCCGCTGGATGAGCTCGTTCGCGATGGCCAGCAGGATCGCCGCCTCGCTCCCGGGGTAGGGGGCCACCCAGTGGTCGGCGTGCGTGGCGGTGTTCGAGAGCCGCGGGTCGAAGACGATGAGCTTGGCCCCCCGCTGCTTGGCCTCCATCACCCGCTGGGCGTGGGGATTGAAGTAGTGGCCCGCCTCCAGGTGGCTGCTGACGAGCAGGATGACCTTGGCGTTTGCGTGATCCGGGCTCGGCCGGTCCATCCCCATCCAGAAGTGGTAGCCCGCCCGCCCGCCGCTCGAGCAGACGTTGGTATGACTGTTGTGCCCATCGACGCCCCAGGCGGCGAGCACCCGTTCTGCAAAGCCATCCTCCCCGGGGCGGCCCACGTGGTACATGATCTCGTTGGGGCGTTCCTCGGTGATCGCCCGGCGCACCCGGGCCGCGATATCATCGAGGGCCTCGTCCCAGCTGACCCGCACCCACCCGCCCGTCCCCCTGCGTCCGGCGCGCTTGAGCGGGTAGAGGATCCGGTCGGGGTCGGTAATCTGGTTGAGCGTGGCGGGGCCCTTGGCGCAGTTGCGTCCGCGCGATCCCGGGTGCTCGGGGTTCCCCTCGAACTTGCGCACCTGCAGGGTGTTCCTGTCCACATACGCGAGGAGCCCACAGGCGGACTCGCAGTTGAAGCAGGTCGTGGGGACGAGCATGTACCGCTTCTCCACCCGCGCCGGCCAGGCCTTGGCGTCGAGCTCCACCCACTCGTTCCACCGCTCCTTGGGTGGGAAGGCCGCGAGGTGGATCCGGCTCGGGCCGGGGTAGAACGTTTCTCCCCGGGCTTCCGCCGCTTGTCGCGCGGCGCTCACCAGTCCGTCGAGCTTCTTGAGCTCCACGCGATCCTCCCTAGGCCAGTGGGACGGCCTGCCCCGCCTGGACGTAGGTGTGTTCGTAGGCCAGCAGGCCGGCCAAGGCCAGGGGGCCGGCGGCCAGGGCCACCCATGTGTCCTGCGACGGGAAGACGCTCTCCACGCCGAGGCCGCACGCGAGCAGCGCCAGCGTGCTCAGCGTGATGCCCGACCAGAAGAACACGCGGTACCGTCCGTTGGTCATCTCATGAACCGCGAGCCGCACGTGCGCCGTCGAAGGGGTCAGGGTGGTCTCGCCCCAGGCGAACAGGAGGTGCAGCAGGGTGGCGCCCCCCAGCATCCAGAGGAGCGGCCGGACGACTCCCGGCTCGAACCGCACCGCGAGCGGCACCAGCGCCGCGGCGCCGGCGAGCACCGCCTGAACGAGAAAGTGCGGGGGAAGCAGGGGGTTCTGCCAGAGGTCCCGCGCTTTGGCCTGGGCGAAGAGGTAGGCGGTGTAGACCGCGGTCAACACGGCCAGCGGCAGCCCCCCGACCGCAAGGGCCGCCTGCACCTCGCTCCCACCGAGAAACGCGGCGGCGACGTGCCCGGCCAGCACCAGGGCGTACCCCGCGATGATAAACGCACCTTTGACCAGCCAGCTCGAGTGCTGGGGTCTCGTGAGGATCAGGTAGAAGCGCTCCGGGTGCTCGAGGTCGGCGATGAGCAGCGCGGCGGTCGCGGCGAGGAAAACGGCGGCCAGCACGGGGGCCGACCAGAACCACAGGACGCTCGTCCACGACAGCCACCCGCCCAGGATCAGGAGCAACGGGACCAGGTACGCCCCCGCGGCGATCCCTTTGGTCCAGGTGTACAGGCTGACTTGCCATCCCCAGGGCGCCTGATGCGCCACATCGTAGCTCAACAGCGCGGCGGCGGATGAGGTGCTCCAGCCGTCGGGGTGGCCCGAGGTGACCTGGTGGGAGGCGCGGCCCTGCTCGCTCCACATGAACAGCCCGCCCGGCGGACGGCGCGCGGCGATCGGATCCAGGGTCGCCTCGTGCGCCCCCTTGTAGAAGAGCTTGGGGCGCGTCTCCTTCTCAGGGCGCCGCACCGTGACGGGCTCCCGGTGGACGATCTGAGCGACCCGCGACGCCGGATCGCTGAGGTCGCCGACGAGGATGGCTTCGGTGGGGCAGACCACGACGCACGCCGGCTCCAGGCCCATGTCGATCCGGTGGGCGCAGAAATTGCACTTCTCCGCCGAATGGTCGTCGGGGTTGATGAAGATGGCGTCGTACGGGCAGGCGGCGATGCACGCCTTGCACCCGATGCACACGGCCTTGTCGAAGTCGACGATCCCGTCCCGCCGCCGGTACATCGCCGTGGTGGGGCACGCGGTGGCGCAGGGCGCATCGTCGCATTGGTTGCAGCGGGTGACCTGGAACACGCGGCGGGCCTGCGGGAAGATCCCGACGTCCACGGACTTTACATAGGTGCGGGTGACGGAGAGGGGCACCTCGTTTTCGGATTTGCACGCCGTCGTGCAGGCGTGACAGCCGATGCACCGGGTGTGATCGATGACCTTGGCCCATCGCACGGGGCGCGACGGGACAAGAGGGGCCTCCACGAGGCCGTGCACGCTCGTGGCGCTCATGCCTCTCCACCTACCGCGTCCGGGCGCTCGATTCCTGCTCCGACGCCTTCCGCGCGGGCCGCGGCGAGGGGAAAACCCTCGGGCCCGATGGAATATCCCGGGCCGTGAAGCCCGAGACGGCCATCATCGGCGGCGTCGTGGCGACCCACGCGGGCATCGTCCCCGCCACCCTGGTGATCGCCGGCGGGCGCGTGTCCGCGCTCCTGGATCCCGGGCAGCGGCCCGATGCCGACGAAGTGATCGAGGCCAGGGGCCGGCTGATGCTTCCCGGATGCGTCGATCCCCACGTCCACTTCAATGAGCCGGGGCGGACCCACTGGGAGGGGTTCGAGACTGGTACCTGGAGCGCGGCGGCCGGAGGGGTGACGACGGTCATCGAGATGCCCCTGAACGCCAACCCGCCGACGATCGACACGCGCGCGTTGGCGGCGAAGCGCGAGGCGATCGGCGGGAAGGCAGTCGTGGACTACGCCCTGTGGGGCGGGCTCGTCACCGACAACGTGGCGGCCCTCGACGGACTGCATCGGGCGGGGGTCGCGGGGTTCAAGGCCTTCATGATCGAGGCCGGGACCGAGTTCGCGCGGGCGGACGACGGGGTGTTGTGGGAGGGGATGAAGCGCATCGCGGCGTGGGACGGCCTGCTCGGGGTTCACGCCGAGAACAACGATTTGGCCGCGCGGTTGCGCGCCGGCCTCGAGCGGGCCGGGCGGCGGGACATGCGGGCCTGGGGGGAGTCGCGGCCGCCCGA
>VBAO01000088.1 GCA_005883865.1 Candidatus Segetimicrobium genomatis | reverse complement strand
CTCATAGTTTGTGTACCCGGGATCAGGGATAAGCACTTCATCGCCTGGATCGATCGTGGCCAGGAGGGCCAGCACGATGCCTTCCATTGCCCCTGCGGTCACGATGACCTCGTGCGCCGGGTCGATTCGCAGCCCGTTCTCGCGTTCCATTTTGACTGCGATCGCCTCGCGGAGTGTGGTGTAGCCGAGTCCCGGTGAGTACCGCGTATACCCCTCGTCCAGCGCGTTCTTGGCCGCCTTAACGATGTGGGACGGGGTAGGAAAATCGGGCTCCCCGACTGAGAGGTTGATGAGGCTGGGATCGGCGAGTGCCCGTTCGAACATCTTGCGGATGCCCGACCACGCCACCCGTTGCGCTCTCTGTGCGACGACACTTCGCCGATTACTGATAATGGCCATTCGTCTCCTCCCATTCTCAAGGATCAACCATCGAAGCCGTCGGTGGTGCGTCCGCTGCGCGTGCTCAGGGAAGCCACGTCAAGGGACCTTTCTCGCGGATGCCGGCCAACGACCCGACCCGCTTTTCCCCGTCGAATACCAGGTTCGGCGGCGTTCGGCCCTGCAGGAATGCTTTGACGTTTGCGACCCCCTGTCGAATAGCTTGGTTCTTCACCATAATAACATCGGCCGCGGAGTCATGGGACGCGATGACGTTCGGCAGCAAATGCACCCCGAGGCGTGAGGAGACGCTATAATGCCACCCTTCCGGGAGATGGTGAGGGTAACTCCACCACACGTCAGACGCAAAGCCGCCGAGATGCCCCTCGTCCAGCGCCTTTCGCAGGGCGATTTCATCGACGAGCCGCCCCCGACCTACGTTCACAAGGAAGCTGCCTGCTTTCATGGCGGCCAGTTCACGATGACTGATCAAATTTTGTGTCTCTGAAGTATGCGGGACAGCAAGCACGGTAAAATCTCCCTGGGCCAACGCGTCGCACAATCCGGTCGGGCCGTAGGTGATATCCGCATCCGAAGAGGGCTGCCCCGACCTCCGCACGCCGATCACTTTCATCTCAAAGGCGCGTGCCCGGCGGGCAAGCCTCGTGCCGATTGCCCCCATGCCGACCATGACGAGCGTGCTCCCCTCCAATAGAACGCTGGACGTGCGCGGGTTCCATATCGGCGTCCACCCACCGCGTTTCACGCGGGTATCCCGTTCCACGAGGCGCTTGCCCAGAGCCAGCATCAACGCGAACGCATGCTCGGTCACCGCGGTGGCATTCGCCCCTGCGACGTTGGTAACGGCGATTCGCTTGGCGCCGAGGGCAGCGAGATCGAGAGGATCAAAGCCGGAATGGAGATACGCTAAAAGTTTGAGGCGTTCCGCCCGGCTGTACACATTTGCGGCAACGACCCACGTAATCAGCACATCGGCGTCAGCCGCCTTCTCCGCCAAGAGCTCCGGGTCGCACTCGAAACGGGTCAGTGTCTGGTGAGGAGGGATGGCGTCGATTTTGCACCCAGGCAGCTCCTGTTTCACGAGCGCGATCTCGTCTGTATCCGCTTGCCAGCCCAGTACTACATGGGTCATCAGCCACTCCTTTCCGCGTGGGCGCCGGTCCGGAGACGCGATGCATCTCCCAGGGCTTTTCACGGCGTTTCGTGATGGATCCCGTAGATCACGAGCGGATCTCGGGGTACGTCGGGATCTCGCGATCGCTGCCGTGCAGCAGCGACCGCCCGGCATCGAGGTGGCAGGGCCCCCCCTCTATTTCAAATGTTGAACAACAATTTCCCTTTCGACCTCGGGGATGGTTTCGAACCGCGCGGGGAGAATCCTCCCCGTTGAGCAGCCCGGATCCTACGATGGGGGGGAGAATGAGCAGGACAGCGGCGTGACGCAGCGCTGTTGGATGGTCATCGCAGAGGCGCTCTCACGTCACACCGGCAGCACGGACCTCCAAGAACGCCTCGCGGGCCGCTTGCAAGGTCTGGGCGATTTGGTCAGATGTGTGCGCCGCGCTTACGTGCCATCGCCCATCAGGGACCAATCTCACGCCCCGCCGCAGCATCGCTGGGATGAACAGCGCACGCGCGGCAGCGCCTTCTGTTTTGGCCGTGCGCGGATCATCAATTGCGGGCTTGGTCGTGAACCACATGTAGAAGATCGGACCGGGCCCCTGGAGCAACACCGGTACGCCGACCTCGGCAGCAGTCCGCCGGAGGCCGTCCATCAGAGAGCGTCCGGTCTCGGTGATGGCTCCGTACACCGCCCCGCCATGTTCTCTCAGCGCATCAAGGGTGGCGCGCGCCGCGGCCATGGCGGGGATGTTGCCATTGTACGTGCCGCCGTGCATCACACTTCCCGTTCCGACCTGCACCATGATGTCCCGGCGCCCGCCAACGGCGCTGAGGGGGAACCCGTTGGCGATGGCTTTTCCGAAGATCGTCAAATCGGGGCGGATGCCGAGAAGCGATTGCGCTCCTCCCAGGGCGACTCGGAATCCGGTGACGACCTCATCAAAAATCAGCATGGCTTTCTCACGGTCGCAGACGGCCCTGATCGCTTCGATATAGCCCGGTTTCGGCGGGATGACACCGGTGTTGCACAGGATCGGTTCCAGAATGACTGCGGCGATCTGTCCCCGGTACAAGTGCGCTGTGGCTTCCAGGGCCTGAAGATTGTTCCAGGGAAGGACCAGGACATCCTGGAGTGTTGCCGGCGATTGACCGCGGGTGCCGGGGAGGGCTGGTGCGACCGGTCCCTCTTCGTCCGGCCGCTCCCCCACGTAAATCGTATCGAGCCACCCATGGTAGTGTCCCTCAAAGCGGATGACCTTCCAGCGGTTGGTCGCCGCGCGGGCAAATCGCAGTGCCGCGTGGACCGCTTCGGATCCTGAGCAGGTGCAGCGGACCATTTCTACTGAAGGCACGGCCGCGCAAATCCGTTCGGCGACCTCCACCTCGTCCGGGTGCTGGCCGGCGAACGTGAGGCCTCGACCGACCGCCTCGACGATCGCGTCGGTGACGCGAGGATCATCATGCCCCAGGATGACGGGCCCCATCCCGAGGACGTAGTCAATATAGGTGCGGCCATCCAGGTCCTCAAGCGTTGCCCCGCGTCCTCTCACGAAGCACAGGGGATACGGCTTTTCGTTCAGGCGGATATTGCTGTTGACCCCCCCGGCCAGTACCTTGCAGGCTCGCTCCGCATATGCGGACGTCCTGCTCGGTTCTGTCGCTTTCTGGGCTCCGTCCATCCGGATCCTCCGCAGCTCATCACGAGCGGGTTTGGCATGTCGTGGTCTTCCGGTTCATCTCAGGACCTGGCTCGTGATTCGTTAACGTCGATGGGCCTCCTGCTAATCGACCCTGACCGGCGCCGGTCGCGCGCAGTCGTGCCGTCGGCGTAAGCGGCGCTGCTAGTAGGCAAGCCGCTGGAGCACGGTGGCAAGGATCTGGATCCCGGCGACGCAGTGGTCCAGAGCCGTGAATTCGTCCGGCGTGTGACTTCGACCATCTTTGCTCTGGACGAAAATCATCGCCATTTTGGCCGCGTTCGCCATCATCTGCGCGTCGTGGCCCGCCCCACTGTGCATCGTGCACGCTGGAACCCCTGCCGTTCGTGCAGCCTCTTCAAGCAATCGAACAGTCGTCGGATCGGCGGGGCAGGGCGGGTGGTTCATGGCGATTTCCCACCGAACCGTCAGGTGACGGCGCCCCCCCACTTCGTCGAACACGGCCTCGTGGCGCCGGAAAAGCTCGTTGAGCGCCGCCGGATCTGGATGGCGCGCGTCGACCATGAACAGGACCCGCTTCGGAACGATCGCCGGATAGTTTGGCTCGACCAGCATGCGCCCAACTGTCGTCACGGCCGGCCGGCCCATCGTGACGGCCGTCTCGATCACTTTGGAAACAATCTCCGCAGCGCCCGCCATGGGGTCGCGGCGCAAATCCATCGGGGCCCCGCCGGCGTGGTCGTCACGCCCCTCTACTTCCACGAGGTAATGGCGCAGGCCGGTGATCCGATCAACGATGCCTGCCGGCAGCTTCCGTTCTTCGAGGATCGGCCCCTGCTCGATGTGCAGTTCGATGTAGGTGTCGATGTCGGTTCGCTTCGCCCATGGCCTCAGCCATCGAGATCCCGTCGTAATCGAGCAACGTCTCGGCCTCGCCCCGGTCGATTCGGCCGACGATCGCCCTTGACCCCCAGAAGTGAGTCCGGCCAAACCTGCTCCCTTCCTCTTCGCAGAGCGAGACCGCTTCTAAGGGGCGCTTCGGCAGCCCCAGTTGCTGCTTGAGCGCGCTCAACGCAATCAGCCCGCCGATGACGCCGAGGGCGCCGTCGTACCGGCCGCCCGGACGCTGGGTATCGATGTGCGAGCCCGTAACGATCACCTTGCCGTCTTCGGTTCCATTCAACCGGCTCCAGATGTTGCCGACGGCGTCGCGCCGGACGGCGAGGTCCGCCTCTCTGCCCCACGCAGCTACCTGATCCTGCGCCGCGACCCATTCCGGCGAATAGACGGGGCGTGAGACGCCGGTCGGACCGACGGCGCCGAAGCGCGCCAACTGTTGGAGATAGCGCTCGACCGACTCGGGATCGATGTCGATCCGTCGGGGCATGATCATCCTCTACGGGAGCGACGGCGCCCCCGGCAGCGCGCGCAGGTCGACACCGTGCTCCTTCGCGATCGCCACGACGTTGCCCCACTCTTCGTCGCGCACGGAAATCCCATCCCTCCGGCGCCGCTCGGCTTCGCGTTGGGCGCGCTCGCCCGGCAGCAGGATCTCCGTAAAGCCCTCGGCTGGCTGGGACTGCTTCACGCTGCGGATGAGATCATCGATCTTCGCCTTGAACTGACCGATCGGCATCAGCGCGCTGACGTTGATGGCCATCAAGAATTGCCCGAGAGTGGCGGGGTTGTCTTTGGTCGGATGTTCGGGAACGTCCTTCGATGCCGTCATGCCGGACATGATGCCCGTCAAGACGTCGACGAGGAGCACCCAGGTGAAGCCCTTGTGGCCGAGCGGGAGAATCGCGCCCCGCTGGGGAGATTCGCGGTCAAGGGCGTTGACGATAAACGGCACAGGATCGGTGACGAAGCGGCCAGCCTCGTCCACCAGTAACGGCGCAGCGAGCGGGACGTGATCCCGCGCCGCCATGATGACCTTGCCGTGTGACAACCCGCTCGCGCTCGTGTCGATGAGGATGGGCCGTTCCTCGCCGGCCGGAATGGCGACCGAGAAAGGATTGGTGCTGAAAATTTGGTCGCGCCCTCCCCATGGAGCGACAAAGGCCACGCCGTTGGTCATCGCAATGCCGACGTCGTCGTGCTCAAGCGCCTGCATGGAATAGTTTGCGACCATGCCGATGTCGTTGGTGTTTCGCGCCCAGACCGCGCCGACGCCCGACTGGTGAGCCTTCTGGATCGCAATCTCCATCGCCTGAGTGGCGACGATCTGACCAAGGCCATGGCCTCCATCGACGATGGCGTACGCGGAGCCTTCCCTCACGATCCGGATCGGCGCGCCGAACCGGGCGGCGCCGTCTCGAAGGAGATGGTAAACCAGCGGAAATAGGGCCATCCCCTGGGTTTCCTTGCCTTGCAGGTCGGCGGTGACGAAGCAACGGGCAAAGATTGGGGCCTCTTCCGAGGTCGCGCCGAACTTCTTGGCGAGAGCCTCGTAGACGTGTTGCAGGTAGCCGAACGGAAAAACGCGCATGCCACCCTCCCAGGCCCGGCACAGGATAGTCTCTCTTTGGTCCGCTCAAGAATGCCGATGACGGCCGCAGACTCAGTTGATGATGACCGGGTCGCGAGGATAGTTCGTGATCACCTCGCAACCGGAGGCCGTGACGAGCACAGTGTCGCTCACCGTGATCGCATAGCGCCCCAGATCCAAGAAGCCCGGCACGAGGTGAAAGGTCATACCAGGCTGCAGGGGGCGTTCGTCACCGTCCCAGATCGACATGATATGTCCCTCACCCCAATCGGGCGGATAGTTGATCCCGACGGAGTACCCTGTGCGATGCCCAAGCATCTGGCCGCAGCCGTACTTGGTGAACACGGCCTTGTTGGCGTTGTGAACCTCCCCTGATGTCGCTCCGGGCTTGATCGCTGCGATGACATTCTCCAACGCCTCGCGCACCATTGTGTAACGGCGGGTGAACTCCGCGTCGGGCTTCCCCAAAACGCCGACTCGGAAGAGCGCCGCGCAGTATCGTTTGATGACACCAGGGAGCTCAAAATCGATCACGTCTCCTTGTTCGAGAGTCCGGCCAGCCCAGGTGCTGTGGCAGAGGCTCGTTCGTGGCCCGCTGGTGATGAACGGCGGCAATCCCGCGTATTCACCGCCGTGGCGAATCAGTTCGGCGACGATGACTCCTGCGACATCGTTTTCGTTGGCGCCAATCCGGCACGCGTTGAATCCCGCCTGCATCGCCTTCTCCAAGGCGCGCGCTCCCATGCGGATATAGGCGAGCTCTGGATTTGACTTGATGACGCGCAGCCGTTCGACCGTCTGCGACGCATCCACGACGCGGCCCCCGGCTTGTTCAATGCCCTTCTGCAGTTGGACGGCACGCTTGGGGCTGATGAACCAGGCATCCGCCTCAAGCCCAATCGTCTCACCGGCCACACCCAACTCGTGGAGAAGCCCCAGAGTCGCCTCCACCGGGTCCTGACGGTCCTCGTATCCCACGGCCAGCCGCGCCCAGCTGCGCCCCAGCGTGTTGGTGGTCTCG
>VBAO01000087.1 GCA_005883865.1 Candidatus Segetimicrobium genomatis | reverse complement strand
ACGCCACCGGCAACCGCCGGCGCCTCGTCCGGGAGCGGTTCAGCGACCGGACGGGCCGCGCCCAGGACGACGACGACGTCCACAGCGAAGAGACCACGCAGGAGAAACTCTCGCTCGCCGACCGGTTCGGGATCCATGTGCCGTTCTTGATCCCCGACCAGGGCCGGTACCTCGATATCGCCCAGGCGCTCGCCGCCCGGCTGGGCGTCCCGCTGTCCGCGCAGGAGGTTCGCCAGCGGGCCCTCCAGTGGTCCCAATGGCACAACGGGCGCTCCTGCCGCACGGCCCGCCAGTTTGTGGAGGCCCTTCGCGGCGAGCTGGCGCTCGCGCAGACCGATGGAGAGGGTGGGGCCGCCGCCCACGACGCCCGCAGCCGGCGCCGCCCCCGTTAGACCTGGATCTGCTGGACCAACTCGATCAGCGCGCCCCCGGTCGCGGAGGGGTCGAGGAAGACGCTGAGCGTGTTTCCCGGGGCACGAGACGGGTGGGGGTCGAGGCACCCGGTGCCGGAGGTCGCGAGGGCTCGGATCGCCTCCCGCAGGTCGGCCACCTCGAGGGCGAAGTGATGGGCGCCCTCTCCCCGATCGCGGAGGGCGATCGCCCAGGGGGTATCGCCCGTCAGGGGTTGGATCAGTTCCAGGAGGGTCTCTCCCGCCCGGAGGAACGCGACGCGGGCGAGCCCACGGAATTCCTCGAGCGCGACCGCATCGAGGCCTAACGCCCGCCGGTAGATCGCCGCGGCCGCTTCCACGTCTCGCACCACGATGCCCACGTGGTGGATCCGGATGATCCCGGGGATCTCGAACGCCGGCATCCCGGTGCTCCCTTTGCGGCGGCGAGGGAGGATTCCTCGCGCGGGTCTTCGAACCGGCCAGCATGCCGAACGCGCTGCTCGAGATGCGCGGCATTACCAAAGCCTTTCCCGGGGTGCAGGCGCTCCGGGACGTCGACCTGGCCCTCCATCCCGGCGAGGTGCACGTGCTTGTCGGCGAGAACGGAGCCGGGAAATCGACGCTGATCAAGATCCTGTCGGGCGTCTACCAGGCGGACCGCGGCACGATCCGGCTCGGAGGCGAACCGATTTCGCTCCGGTCGCCGCGGGACGCCCAGGACCGTGGGATCAGCACCGTCTATCAGGAGTTCAATCTCGTGCCCCAGCTCTCGGTCGCCGAGAACATCTACCTCGGCCAGGAGCCCGTGCGGGGATGGCTGGGGTGGGTGGATCGCGGCCGGCGCACGGCCGCGGCCCGGGAGCTGCTGGGCTCCTTGGACATCGCGGTGCCCCCGGGCGGTCCCGTGCGGGCGCTCGGGGTCGCCGAGCAGCAACTGGTGGAGATCGCGAGGGCGCTCTCCCGGGCCGCCCGCATCATCGTGATGGACGAGCCCACGGCGGCGCTCACGGCGCACGAGATCCGCGGGCTCTTCGCGTCGATTCGCGCGTTGAAGGCCCGGGGGGTCGGGGTGATCTATATCTCCCATCGGCTGGAGGAGCTGGCCGAGATCGGCGACCGCGTGACCGTCCTCCGGGACGGCCAGCGGGTGGGCACGGCGCGCGTGGGGGAGGTGTCCACCGACGCAATCATCCGGATGATGGTCGGCCGGGAGGTGCGGGAGAAGTACCCCAAGACCGCGGTCGCGCCGGGGGAGGAGGTGCTCCGGGTGCAGGGCCTCACCCGCCCCGGTGTGCTCACGGACGTGTCCTTTTTCCTCCGCCGGGGCGAGATCCTCGGGATCGCCGGCCTCGTGGGCGCGGGACGGACGGAACTGGCGCTTGCGCTCTTCGGCGCGGTCCCGGTGGCGGGGGGGACCGTGACGATCAAAGGACGGACCGTCCGCGTGCGCTCCCCCCGCGACGCGATCCGGGCCGGGATGGCGCTGCTGCCCGAGGACCGCAAGCGGCAGGGGCTCGTCCTGGTGCAGCCGATCGTGACCAACATCACCCTTCCGGTGGTCTCCCGGCTGCAACGGTGGGGGCTGTTGGATCGCCGGGGCATGCGGGCGCTCGCGCGGCGGTTCGCGGGCGCGTTACGGATCGTGACGCCGGATCTCGACCGGCGGGTCGCCTATCTGAGCGGCGGCAACCAGCAGAAGGTGGTCCTGGCGAAGTGGCTGGCGACCCGATCCGAGATCGTGATCTTCGACGAGCCGACGCGCGGCATCGATGTCGCCGCCAAGATCGAAGTCTACCAGTTGATGAGCGAACTGGTCGCGCAGGGGACGGGCATCCTGATGATCAGCTCGGAGCTGCCCGAGGTGCTCGGGATGAGCGACCGGATCCTGGTGATGCGCCGGGGCCGGGTGGCCGGCGAGTTCTCGCGGGAGGATGCCACCGCCGAGCGGCTCATGGCGGCCGCGCTCGCAGGGTGAGGGGTCGTGGCCGTGGACGAGCGGGTCGCCGCCGGCACCCTGCGCGGGCGGGGGGAGGGGGTCCGGTGGGAGCGGCTCGGGCTCCCTGCCGTGCTGGTGCTGCTGGGGATCGTGTTTGGGGCGGCGAACCGCAACTTCCTGACGGCCGGGAATCTGAGCAACGTCGCGCGCCAGTACTCGCCGCTGGCGTTGATCAGCATCGGGCAGACCTTCGTCATCATCAACGGCGGGATCGACCTCACGGTCGGCGCCCTGATGGCGCTCACCAGCGTGTGCGCCGCGCTGGCGATGCTGGCGTGGGGGTTTGCGCCCGGCGTCCTGGCCGGGCTGGCCCTCGGGACGGCGGTCGGGGCGGCCAACGGCGTGCTGGTGGCCCGCACCCCGATCCCGCCGTTCATCGTCACGCTCGGGGCGCTCTCGATGGCGCGGGGCGCCGCGTTCACGATCAGCGGCGGACAGCCGATCTCGGGCCTCCCCACCCCGCTGCTGTGGCTGGGGTCGGGGGCGCTCGGGCCCGTGCCGGTTCCGGCGGCGGTGGCCCTGGCGGCCTTCGTCATCTTTCACATCGTGCTGACCCGGACGCGCTTCGGCCTGTACACGCTGGCGATCGGGGGGAACGAGGAAGCGACGCGCTTGAGCGGCGTCCCCACGGGGTGGTACAAGGGGATGGCGTACGTGCTCTCGGGAGTGCTCGCCGCCACCGCGGGCCTCATTCTCACCGCCCGCACGTTTTCCGGGCAGCCGACGATCGGCGAGAGCCAGGAGCTCTACGCCATCGCCTCGGTGGTGATCGGCGGCACCCGCCTGGGCGGCGGGGAGGGGAGCCTGGTGCGGACGTTCCTCGGGGTCCTGGTGATCGCCATCCTGGGCAACGGGCTGAATCTGTTGAACGTCTCCTCGTTCATCCAAATGATTTTGATCGGCCTGATCATCGTGCTCGCGGTCGGGACGGACTTCGTCCGTGAGCGCATCCGGTAGATCCGTGAAGAGGAGGGGCAGGATGATGATGCGGTTGCTCAGGGGTCCGGCGGCGTTGCTGGCGGTGGTGCTGGGAGTCACGGGACTCGTCCTGGCGGCCTCGCCGGACGCCCCCTACCCGCGCCCCGCGCGGCCGGCCCGAGCGTACAGGCTTGGTGCGCTGATCGCCCAGCTCGCCAACCCGCATTTCATCGGCATGGCCTACGGCATCCAGGAGGAGGCCCGGGCCCTGGGAGCGTCCGTGATCCTGTATGACGCCGGGGGGTACCAGTTCCTCGACAAGCAGATCGCCCAGATGGAAGACCTGATCGCCAACAAGGTGGACGCCATCCTCCTGGTGGCCGTGTCCGGGCCGGGCACGGTCCCGGTGGTGGAGAAGGCGTACGCCGCCCACATCCACGTCATCAACATCAACGTGATGACGGACAACCCGCACGTCGCCATCCGCATCCGCTCGGACGACAAGTTCCTCGGCCGCCGGGAAGGCGAGCTGATGGCCCAGGCCCTGGGGGGCCGGGGGAATGTGGTGATGCTGAAGGCCGCCGCGGGGGCCTCGCCGTTTGAGCTCCGGTCCGCGGGGTTCAAAGAGTACATCGGCGCGAACACGTCGATCAAGATCCTCGGCGAGCAGAATTCCGTCAACACCCCGGACCAGGGGCTCAAGTTGATGGAGGACTTCATGCAGACGTTCCCGCAAATCGACGGGGTGTTCTGCGCCGCCGACTTTCTG
>VBAO01000086.1 GCA_005883865.1 Candidatus Segetimicrobium genomatis | reverse complement strand
CATGCTCGATATTCTGGGCAAGGAGTACATCAACGTGGCCCGCGCCAAGGGCCTGAAGGAAATCTCGGTGATTCGACGTCATGCTGTTCGAAATGCGCTGATTCCGGTTGTGACGCTGGGGGGACTGGCCTACGCTGAGCTCTTGTCGGGGACCGTCCTGACCGAGACGATCTTCGCTTGGCCGGGGCTGGGGCGCTACACGTTTCAAAGCGCCGTCGGTCTGGATTTCCCAGCGATCCTGGGGATCACGCTTCTGGTCGCCGTGGTCTACCTGATGATCAATCTCGTCGTCGATCTCAGCTATGCCTTCCTTGATCCGAGGGTCATCGGCCAGTGATCGCCGTCACCATCAGCGATCTCGTCAAGAGGAATTGGCGGGATCATTGTCCTGCTCTGGTGCGGCGTGATGGTCGCTGCTCCGTTCATCGTCCCCTCGCCACCCAACGCCGTCAATCTCGTGGTGCAATTGCTTCCGCCAACGGCTCACCACCTGTTCGGCACCGACCAACTCGGACGAGACGTGTTCTCCCGCGTCCTCATGGGCACGCGGGTTTCCCTTCCCACGGGCTTCGTGGTGGTGGTCCTGGGCGGATCGTTTGGGATCCTCTACGGCGGGATTGCCGCTTACGCGGGTGCGAACGCGGAGGAAGGGATGATGCGCGTCACAGATCTCTTCTTTTGCTTTCCACCCCTTATCTTGGCCATGGCGATCGCGGCAGCCTTGGGCATTGGGTGGACCAACACGATCTTGGCGATGGTCATCGTCTGGTGGCCGAAGTACGCAAGGGTCAGCCGCAGCCTCGTCCTGGTCCAGCGCTCGCAGGAGTACGTCGAGGCCGCGCGTGCGCTCGGCAATCGACCCAGGCGAATTCTCCTCCGCCATGTCCTGCCGAACGCGCTCGGACCCCTCATCACGCTCCTCACGCTCGATATCGGAAACGCCATCATCACGTTCGCCGGCCTGACGTTCCTGGGGCTTGGCATCAGGCCCCCGACGCCAGAATGGGGTGCGATGGTTTCCGAGGGGCGCGTCCTCATCGAGCAATGGTGGGTGTCCACCTTCCCGGGCGTGGCGATTTTCACGGCCGCGATGGGGTTCAATTTCCTGGGCGACGGACTTCGCGACTGGCTGGATCCACGGGCGAAGCGGCAGTGATCGGCCGGCGCATGAATGTCTGCATGGTGGGGTACGGCATGATGGGCGTGTGGCATACCGAAGCCCTCAAGGAGACCGACTGCCAGCTGTACATGGCCGTGGGCCGCCGCGAGGAGCCCCTAGTCCAGTTCTCCACGAAATACGGGTATCGGTCCTGGACCACCGATTTCGCCGCCGCGCTGGCCGACAACAATGTCGACGTGGTGATCTTGGCAAACCCGAGCGAGCTCCATGCACAGACAGCGCTCGCGTCCATTGCGGCTGGAAAGCATGTGCTTGTGGAGATCCCAATTGCGATGACGCTTCTGGACGCAGAGCGAGTCGTGTCAGCAGCCGAATCACGCGGGGTCCTCCTCGGTGTGGTTCATCCCCTGCGCTTCCGGTCGGAGATGGTGTCGTTGCGGGCCCGCATCCAGGCGGGAGAGGAGGAGATCCATCAGGTGTGCGGCCGGTTTTTCATCCGCCGTCTGCAGAATGTCGGAGCGACCGGCTATCGCCGAAGCTGGACCGACAATCTGCTTTGGCACCACATGGCCCACCTCGTGGATTTTGGCTGTTGGATGTTTGATCGACAACCTCAGGGCATCCAGAGCGTTATGCCCGCGCCTGACCCCCGCACCGGGATTCCGATGGACTGTGTCATCACCGTACAGATGACGCACGGGGCCTCCATTGTCGCCATCGGGTCCTATCTCGGTCACGAGGGGCTCTATGAAACCCTCGTGACGACCGACCGGGACTCGTACCGCGTGGACATCTTGAAGAACGTGCTTGTCTCACGCGAAGGCCCAACGCCCATCGCCAGCGAGCAGCAGAACTGCGCGCTCGTGGCCCGAGACTTCCTCGCGGCCGTGCGCGACAGGCGCGCGCCGGCCAGTCCCGGCGCCTCCGTATTGCCCGCCATGCGAATCCTGCAGGAAGTCCAGAATCAGTGGGACGCCCGGTTTGGTCCGAGACCCCTCCCCGGCCGCCCCTGACCCGGGTCGCCGGGGCATCGCTGCCTCGAACCTACCGAGGAACAGTCTCCTTCAGCAATTGACGGGCAATGATCAGTCGTTGAATTTCGTTCGTGCCCTCGTAAATCTGCGTCACCTTGGCATCACGATAGAGGCGCTCGACTTCCGATCCCCGCATGTACCCTCGTCCTCCGGCAATTTGAATCGCATCGGCGGTCCGTCTCACCGCGGCGTCGCTCGCGAAACACTTTGCCATCGACGTCTCAACCGCTGCACGCCCATCACGATCGAGCCTGAGGGCCGCGGCATAGGTCATCAACCGAGCCGCATGCGTATCCTTGGCCATGTCCACCAGCATCCACTGGATCGCCTGAAAATCGGCGATCGGCTGGCCGAACTGGCGTCGCGCCTTCGCAGACTCAAGCGACGCGTCCAACGCGGCCTGCAGGATTCCCACGGCGAGCGCGGCGATGCCGATCCGGCCCTTCTCAAACACCCCCATCATATTGTGATAGCCTCGATGTTCGACGCCCAACAGGGACGCGGCCGGCAGCGCAACATTCTCAAAGGCCAGAGGGCCGACCTGCGAGGCACGCTGCCCCATCTTGGGGAACCTCGTGCCGCTGATCACGCCCGGCCAGGATCGTTCCACGATAAACGTGCTCATGCCGCGGTGGCCGGCCTGTTCGTCGGTCCGAGCCAGCACGACGGCGAAGTGGCAGTTGGGTGCGTTGTGGATGAAGGTCTTCTCTCCGTTGAGCACCCACCCGTCACCGCGTCGGATGGCCGCCGTCCGCAGCGCCGCGAGGTCGGACCCGGACTCGGGTTCGGTCAAGGCAAAGGCAGACACGTATTCCCCACGGAGCAGAGGTGTGAGGTAGCGTGCCTTCTGCTCGGGGGTTCCATGTGTGACCAGCAGGGAGCCGATCAGTTCGACGTTGCCCAGCTCGTCGGCGAGCGCGGAGTACCCGCGGGATATCTCTTCCATGACCAGCGCGTAGGCCAGGGTGTCGGCTCCGACGCCCCCGTCCTCCTTCGGAAGGCTCACCCCGAAGAAGCCCGTCTTCGCCATCCTCTTGTAGAGGTCGTCCGGGAACCCTTCACGCTCATCCAGCGTGGCGGCGACCGGCCGGATCTCCCTGTCCGCAAAGGCGCGGGCGGTTTCCTGGATCGCCAGATGCCTCGCGGAGAGAAGGATATCCAGTGGCGGATGCATGCGCCGCTAGACGGCCCCCTCGGTGCGCAGTGTCTCCACCTCCGCGGACGAATAGCCCAACTCCCGCAGCACCTCATCGGTGTCTTCCCCGAGCAAGGGGGGCCGGCGTCGCAGAGGAGGGGGGTCGCCGTCGTAGCGGATGGGATGGCTCAGGACCCGGACCGCCCCGGCCCGCGGGTGGTCGAATTCGAGGAAACAGCGGTTCCATAACACCTGTGGATCGGTCACCACCTGAGAGTAGTCATTGACCGGAGCGCACCAGATACCGGCGGGGCGAAATGCGTTCAACCATTCATGCGTCGTTCGGGTCGCGACCGCCTCAGCAACCACCGTGGCAATCTCCTCCCGCCGCTCGAAGCTCTCCTCCTCTTGGAAATTCGCGAGCGCCGGGCTGCCGGTCACCTCCGCCAATCGTCCGAGCGGCGTCATCGAAATCGCGATCCACCCATCCCGGGTGCGGTACACTCCGTAAGGCGCCTCGTGAAAGATATCTGGAAGTCCCGCCCGACTGCGCGGTTTGAGACGACCTCCATTCAGATAGTAGGTCAAGGGCTCGATCTGCAAATCAAGCGCGGCCGAGAGCAAGGTGATATCCACGCGTCCGCCCCGGCCGGCCTGGTCGCGCCGGCGTAGGGCGGCCAGGACTCCAATCGCGATGAGCGCCGCCGCATGCTGGTCGACCACCGCGGTGCCGACCGGAGTCGGAGGATCGTCGGTTCTGCCGCTGATCCACGCCAGCCCTGAGAGTGCCTGGACCAGCAGATCTTGACCCGGGTGTTCACGGTAGGGCCCATCCGGGCCATATCCGGAGCAGGAGCAGTACACGAGCCTGGGATTTTCGCCCGCCACCGCCTTATAGCCGAACCCCAGGCGCTCGAGCACACCTGGGCGATAGTTTTCCACGAGCACATCGGAGGATCGGATCAGCCGCCGGAGGACCGCTTTGCCGGTCTCGGACTTGAGGTTCAATGTGAGACTGCGCTGATTCCGGTTGGCCAGGAGGTAGAAGAGACTTTCGCCGTGCAGGTAGGTGTTGGCCCCCGACCAGCTGCGCTCCCACGCGCCACGCCCCGGAGGTTCAACTTTGATCACGTCCGCCCCCAGGTCCGCCAGAAATTGCACACCCGACGGACCCTGGAGGAAATGTGTGAGGCTGATGATTCTCACGCCCGTCAGAAACACGCGACGCCCTCCTACAGCATGACCCCCCCGCCGTTGGGGAGGAGCGTTTGCCCCGTGTAATAACT
>VBAO01000085.1 GCA_005883865.1 Candidatus Segetimicrobium genomatis | reverse complement strand
CCGTCACGCGCTGCTGGGTGGCGATCACTTCGTCCAGGAGTTGAGCGTAGACGCTGCGGCCTGTTCCGCCGGCGGCAATCGCCGCTGGGCGGAGCGCGTTTTGAATGACGCATGCCACCGTGCCCTCGG
This sequence comes from Candidatus Segetimicrobium genomatis, assembly GCA_005883865.1. Taxonomy (GTDB): domain Bacteria; phylum Sysuimicrobiota; class Sysuimicrobiia; order Sysuimicrobiales; family Segetimicrobiaceae; genus Segetimicrobium. The sequence goes on along the minus strand of VBAO01000085.1, from coordinate 3,768 downwards.
CCTCGGTGGGGGATGGGGTGGGGGCGATCCCGAAGGCGATGCCGAGCCCGTACTCGCCATCCTGGGTCCGCCCCGTCACGTATCCCTCGAGCGTGACCTCGTGCCCGGGCGGAGGAGCCAGGTACGCCAGCGGCTCGGCCCCCGACACGGAGAGGTCCCGCGCTCCCGGAGCCCCGGCAAACACCCGGACGGCGGACAGCGCCCGCAGGAGGTCCGACGGCGTGCGGGGGCGGATCCGCCCGGCCGTGGGGGGGGCCGAATGCCGGGAGAGGTCGTCGGAGACGAGGATGGCCTTGGCGATGTCCCGCATTGGGGTCCTCGTGTTTCGGCTCTGCCGCTGGATCCGAAGGAATGCCTCGGGCTCATCAATCCCCTCGCGCTTCATCAAAATCCCCTTGGCCCGCTCGACGAGCTTGCGGGTCTCGAGCGTCTCTTTGAGGGTGCCGACCTCCTGCTGGAGCGTGCGGAGCTCCTGAAACCGGGCCATCGCCACCTCGATCGCGGGGATGAGCTCGGCCTCCCGCACCGGCTTGACCAGGTAGGCCAGCACGCCGGCCTCCTGCGCGCGCTGCACGAGGTCGCGCTCGCTCCAGGCGGTGAGCAGGATGATCGGCTTGGGGGAGCGGGTCATGATCGTGGACGCCGCGGCGATCCCGTCGAGCCCCGGCATCTTGATGTCCATGAAGATGAGGTCGGGCGACGTCTTCCCCGCGAGGATCACCGCCTGCTCGCCGTCCGACGCCTCCCCGACGACTTTGTAGCCGTGCTCCTCAAGCATCGTCTTGAGGCCCATGCGGATCACGGGCTCGTCGTCGGCGATCAGGATGCGCATCGCGTCCGCCACGGATCAACTCCCCTGGGGGCGCGGCATCGTGATCACGGCCCGCACCCCCTGGACGTCGGTCAACGAAAGCTGGCCCTTGAGATCGTCCTGCACCAGCGTCCGGACGATCTGGAGGCCGAGATCGGCGGACCGACCCGGGGAGAAGCCGTCCGGCAGTCCCACCCCGTCGTCGCGGACCTCCACCCGGATCGCGTCCCGCCCCTGGGCCAGGGTGATCACCACGCGTCCCGCCGACCGTCCGGGGAAGGCATGCTCCATCGCGTTTTGGAGCAACTCGTTGACCACCAACGCGAGCGACGTCGCCTGCTGGCTCGGCAGGCTGAACTCGTCCCCCTCGATCCGGGCATCGAGCGCGAATCCGGGCGGCGCCATCGTCTGCGTCACGGTGTGGACCACCCGTTCGAGCATCGTCCGGACCGCCACCTGGTGCAGGCCTTCCGCCGCGAGAATCTCGTGCACGGTCGCGATGCTCAAGATCCGGTTGATCGTCTCGGTCAGCACCTCCCGGCCCGACACCGCCCGGCCGTCGCGGAGCTGCAGGCGGAGGAGCATCGCGATCATCTGCAGGTTGTTCTTGACGCGATGGTGCATCTCGCGGACCATCGCCGACTTGACCACGAGCCCGGCGTTCTCGATGGCGAGCGCGGTCTGGTTCGCCAGCGTCTGCAGCAGATTGACCTCGTTCTGGGTGAACTCATGGGGGCGATCGGTGTAGCAGTTCACGACGCCCAGGGTCCGGTCGCGCACCCTGAGGGGAACGGCCAGTATCGACCGCACCGGAGTCTCCCCGGCGGCCTGGGGCAACTCGTCGGGGCGGAACCGCGGATCGGTGTGGAGATCGGGGCTGGCGACCGGCTGGCCCGAGGCGGCGGCCACCCCGGGGATGCCCTCGCCGACATGGAGGGTGCGGCGGGGCCGGGGGAGACCGCTCTCCGGATGCGCCGCCGCGAGCACCAGCTCGTCCCCATCCAGCAGCATGAGGGTGCACAGAGAGGCGTCGAAGACGCGGGCCGTCATCTCGACCAGGAGCCGCAGGATCTGTTCCAGGTAGAGGGGAGACGTCAGGGTCTCGCTCACCTCCGCCAGCGTGCTCAACTCCATGATCTGGCGCCGCATGCTGTCGTAGAGCCTGGCTTTCTCGAGCGCTCCGCTGGCGAGATCGGCGATGATGCCGAGGAGCTCAACCTCGTCCTCGGTGTACTCGTGCGTGCCGGTCGTCTGGACGTTGATCGCGCCGAGCACCTTGCCCCTGGTGGCGAGGGGGACCGCCAGCAGGGACTGGAAGAGGGACTCATGCGTCTCCGGCAGGTACTTGAAGCGAGGATCGGCCGCCGCGTTGGTCGCCACCGCCGCCGCGCCCTTGTGGGCCGCCCACCCGGTCAGGCCTTCGCCGAGGCGGAGCCGGGCGACGCCCACCCCCTCCGCCGCCAGGCCCGTGGTCGCCTTGAGGATCAGGTATTCGCCCCGGCCGTCGAGCAGATAGATCGAACAGCTGTCCACGCGCATCACTTCGGCGGTCTTGCGGGTGATCAGCGTCAGCGCGGAGTCCAGGTCGGTCGCTTCGCTGATCGCGCGGCTGATCTCGCGCAGCGCCGAGATCTCACCGGCCTTCCGGGCCAGTTGCTCCTTCGCGCTGGGGGTCCGGACCGGGGACGCTGGTGGCGCGGAGGCGCGCCGCCGTGTCCTCACCGCGACCTTCCGGTTGTGATCATCGGATCGTCCGCCCGGGCGGGCATTCGCGCGGCGACCGACCCCCTGCGGTTCATGGCGACGGCGGCCGCGACGAGTCCCAGCCCCACCACGACGATCGCGCCGCGGAGGCCCGGGGTGAGCGGGGAGATCGCCACCGGCGCCACGAGGAGGCTCGTGAGGTTCATTACCTTGATCAGCGGGTTGAGGGCCGGGCCCGCGGTGTCTTTGAGCGGATCGCCGACCGTGTCGCCGATGACTCCGGCCTTGTGGTACTCGGTTCCCTTCCCGCCCAGGAACCCATCCTCGATCTTCTTCTTCGCGTTGTCCCACGCTCCGCCGGTGTTCGCCATGAACACCGCGAGCAGCTGTCCGGTCAGGATCGCGCCGGCGAGGAACCCTCCGAGGGCGGCGGCGCCCAGGCCGAACCCCACGGTGATCGGCGCGGCGAGGGCGATCACCGCGGGCGAGAGCAACTCGCGCTGCGCGGCCCGGGTGACGATGTCCACGGTGCGGTGGTACTCCGGCTTCGCCGTCCCCTCCATGATCCCCGGAATCTCGCGAAACTGCCGGCGAACTTCCTCGACCACCTCGAACGCCGATCTCCCCACCGCCCGGATCAGGAAGGCCGACACGAGGAACGGGACCGACCCTCCGATCAGGAGCCCGATGAAGACGAGCGGCAGGTTGACCTGGATCCCCACCCGGTCAAGGGCGGCGGCCGCCGCCGTCCCACCCACGGCCACGGCCTGGCGGAGGCTCTCGGTCGACGCCGTGAGGTGCGCCTGGTCGACGAACGATCGGAAGAGCGCGGTCGCCGCCACCACCGCGGTGGCGATCGCGAACCCCTTGGTGAGCGCCTTCGTGGTGTTGCCGGCCTGATCGAGCCGCGCCACGATCCGGGTGGCGAGGTCGCTCTCCTTGTGCGCCCCTGACATTTCCACGATGCCGTTCGCGTTGTCGACGATCGGCCCGAAGGTGTCCATGGCCAGGATGTACCCGGTCACGCTGAGGAGCCCCAGGCCGGCCAGGGCCACCCCGTACCCCGCCAGCGCGAGATCCCCCTGGAAAATCCTGAACGACGCCAGGATCGTCGCCCCCACCGCCAGGATCGCCCAGACGGACGACTCCAGGCCGAAGCCCAGGCCGGACAGCAGGAACGTCGCCGGCCCCGTCTTGGTCGAGTAGGCCATCTCGGTCACCGGCTGGCGGTTCGGGTTCGTGAACTGGTCGGT
>VBAO01000084.1 GCA_005883865.1 Candidatus Segetimicrobium genomatis | reverse complement strand
GATCTCCAGCCGCTCGGCCGCGCCGGGCACGTCCGCCTTGGCGGCCACCAGCAGCGTGGGCACGCCCCCGTCCGACGCGTTCCGCACCAGCCGCAGGTTGAACCGGCCGGCGAGGTCGAGGGTGTCCTCCAGGGAGGAGAGGAGGTCGTCGCTCTCGATGTCGGCGACGAGCAGCGCGGCATCGGCCTGCCGGATCAGCGCGAACAGCCACGGCTCGGCGGTCTCCGGCGCGATCGGCGGGAGGTCGATGAGCTGGATCTTCACGTTCTCGAAGTCCACCATGCCGGGCAACGGCGTTCGCGTCGCGAACGGATAGGGCGCGACGACCGGCGCGGCATTGCTGAGCGCGGCGAGGAGGCGAGACTTGCCCGCGTTGGGGGGACCCACCAGGGCGACCTGCCCGGCGCCCTCGCGGGGCACGTGCTGCCATGTCGGGCCGCCGGCCCCCACCGACTTCTTGCGGGCCGCGTCGGTGCGGAGTTTCGCCATCCGGCGGCGGATGTCCGCGCGCATGCGCTCGGTCCCCTTGTGCTTGGGGATCGTGGCCATCATCTCGTCGAGCGCCGCGAGCTGCTCGTCCACGGTCGTGGCCTCGCGGAACCGCCGCTCGGCCTCGAGGTATTGGGGGGTCAGGTTCGCGGGCATGATCGCTCGGGTGGTCGTGGTTATTATAGCGCAGATGCCGCCGCGCGGGCCGGGCCAGGCAGGATCGGCGCCTCACGGGAAGTAAGAAAGGACCGCCTGAAATCGCCCGTGGCGCGGTGTGGGGGGCCTCCGATAACGCTTCTGGTGACCGGGTGCGCGGGGTTCATCGGCGCGAAGGTCAGCGAGGTGCTCGTGCAGCACGGGCACCAGGTCCTCGGCGTCGACAACCTCAACCCCGCCTATGACGTCCGGCTCAAGCAGTGGCGTCTCCATGGGCTGGAGGCGCTGCCCGGGTTCCACTTCACCCAGCTGGACATCACCGACCGCGCGGCGCTCGCCGCCGTCCTGGATCGGTATCCGGTGGCGGCGGTGGTCAATCTCGCCGCCCGGGCCGGCGTGCGTCCCAGCGTGCTCGATCCGTGGGTGTACTACGACACCAACGTCACCGGCACGCTGAACCTCCTCGAGCTCTGCCGCCAGCACGCCATCGCCAAGTTCGTGCTCGCGTCGACCTCGAGCCTCTACGGGGATGGCCCCCGGCCCTTTCGCGAGGATCAGCCGACCGATCGGCCCCTCTCACCGTATGCCGCATCCAAGAAAGCCGCCGAGGCCCTCTGCTACGCGTATCACCATCTGTTCGGCATCGACGTCACGATCCTGCGCTACTTTACCGTCTACGGGCCGGCCGGCCGGCCGGACATGAGCGTGTTTCGGTTCATCCGCTGGATCGCCGAAGGCGATCCCATCATCCTCTACGGGGATGGGTCCCAGGAGCGCGATTTCACCTACGTGGAGGACATCGCCCGGGGGACCGTGCAGGGGCTCGATCCCCGAGGCTACGACATCATCAACCTCGGGAGCGACCGGCCGGTGCCGATCCGGCAGGTCATCGCGACGCTCGAGCAGTACCTGGGAAGGACCGCCCGGCTGGACCACCGGCCGACCCACCCGGCCGATGTCCGCGCGACGTGGGCGGATATCTCGAGAGCGCGGGAGCGGCTCCACTGGAGCCCGCAGACCTCGCTGGAGGATGGCCTGCGGGCTTCCGTCGCCTGGTATGAGGCCAACCGCGCCTGGGCCTCTAAGGTCAGCCTTGGTCAGTGATCGGGGGCTCCAGGCCGGGCTCATCCAGTAGCGCCGCCCCGAGGACCTCCTCGGGGCGCGCCCGCAGCTCGCGCTCGGCTTCCTCCAACTCGGACATCTCCTGGTAGGTCTCGATGATCTGTCGGTGCACCGCGTCGCGCAGACGGCGCTCCAGCAGGAGCCGCGCAAAGAAATAGCGCTCGATCTTGGACTTTCGGTACAGCCACAGGAGCTCCATCCGAAGCGCTTCGAATTTTCCCACCACCTCGAACCCCAGGTCGCGGCGCTCCAGGATCTCCTGGAGCCGCAGATACTGCCCGCGCAAGGCAAGAACGATCTCGGAGAGCCCCTGGAGGATCTCGTCGAGCTCAACCGCGCCTTGGGCGCCATTCTGGATCTGGGACAACAGCCCCGTCTCCAGTTCCCCGAGCGTCGAGGCGATCTCTCCCGCGAGCCCGCCCGGCTCGGGGGCGTCCATGGGGTGGGGGTTATGCTGGAGATCCAAGGGAGGGGACCTCGGCGTGTTCGTCCGGACGGGCGACGATCTGGGCGGTCAGGTCGGCGATCGTCCGGGCGGTCGCCTCGGGGAGCGATGGATAGAGGGGCAGCGACACCGCATGGCGGAACACCTCGGCGGCGCGCGGACAGAAGGACGTGCGAGCGAGCCGATCCAGCGGACTGTGGACCGGACGCTTGCATTCCACGCCGTGGGCGGAGGCGCTCCGGATGACGGCGTCGGGGTCCGGGACACGAACCACATACCGATAGACCACATCCCCATCCCGGAGGCCCGTGTAGGCCGGCGCCGGTTCCCGCAACGCCGAGCGATAGATCCTGGCCAGCGTCTCCCGGCGCTCTACGAACCGCGAGAGCTTGCGCAGCTGACTGCGGCCCAGCGCGGCCTGCATCTCGGTCATCTTGTAGTTGAACCGCTGACGATGGGTGGCACGGTGGTCATAGTCTCGCCGGTCCCGGGCGACCGCCAGGAGGTCCGGGGACCTCGACAAGAGCATGCCCCCCTCCCCCGTCGTGATCATCTTCGTCGCGTAGAACGAGAGCACGGCGAGGTCCCCGGCCCCGCCTGCCGGAGCGCCATGGACTGTGGCGCCCAGCGCGTGGGCGCAGTTTTCGATGATCGGCACGCCGAGCGACCGAAACGCCTCGACCGGCGCCACGGTCCCGAACATGTGCGGGACAATGATTGCCCGCGTGGCCGCGGTGAGGTGCCGTCGCGCCGCCTCCACGCCCATGTTCAGCGTGTCGGGGTCGCTGTCGACGATCCGCGCGGTCGCGCCGGTGAGACGGACGGCGTGCAGGAGCGCCACGCACGTGTACGCGGGAATCAGCACCTCCGCGCCCGGGCCGATCCCGAGGGAGAGGAGCGCAAGGTGCAGCGCCGCGGTCCCCGAGTTGGTGGCCACGCCCCCGCCCAGCCCGAGCGCCGCCGCCGCTTCTTCCTCGAAGGCCTGGACTTCACGCCCCTGGGCCAGGTGGCCCGAACGGAGCACGCGGTCGACGGCCGCGAGGTCGTCCGCTTCGATGGTGGGCCGCGAGTGCGGGATCATGCCACCAGCGCGGTGAACATCAGTACACCCATGACCGTCGTGCGGGGCGTCATCCCATCCCTCCGGTTCCTGTGGCGAGCATTCCGTAGGAGGCTTTCCGTCGAGGATCAGGTGGGGGCCTTCGTCCGT
>VBAO01000083.1 GCA_005883865.1 Candidatus Segetimicrobium genomatis | reverse complement strand
AGACCGGGCAGTCGAGGACGCGGACCCCCTTGCGGCCGAGGTCGGCGGCGACCCGGCGGGTGGTCCCCGGGTGGGACGATGTCATCTCGAGCAGCACCTGTCCGGCGGCCAGGGCTTCTCCCAGGCCCCCCTCCCCGTAGACCGCCTGTTCAACGGCCCGTGCATCGGGCAGCATCGTGATGACCGCGTCCGCGAGAGGGGCGATCGCCGCGGGGCTGTCGCCGGAATCCGCGCCCGCGTTCCGCGCCTCGGCCACCGCCTCCGGCCGAATGTCGTGGGCGACCACCCGGTAGCCCGCGGCCAGCAGCCGCCGCGCCATCGGCGCGCCCATCTTGCCGAGGCCGATGAACCCCACCCGCCGCGGTTCCGCCCGACTCTGCGATGTGGCTCCCATACCACGCTCCGATCTCCGGCGCCCACCCGGCGCCGGGCTACTGCTTGACGGCCCCGAAGGTGAGGCCGGAGACGATGTGGCGCTGGACGACGAGCGTGAGGAGAATCACCGGCAGCGTGATCATCGTCGCCGCCGCGGCGAGCGGCCCCCAGTTGATCTCTTCGAACCCGATCATGTTGAAGACCGCGATCGGCAGGGTCCGGGTGTGGCGGCCGGCCAGGATCACCGAGAACAGGAAGTTGTTCCAGGAGAAGATGAAGCTCAGGACGGCGGCGGCCACGATCCCCGGCCGGACCAGCGGGAGCGCGATCCGCCAGAAGGCGCCGTAGTACGAGCACCCGTCGATGAGCGCGGAGTCCTCCAGCTCGCGGGGGACGTCCTCGAAGAACCCGATCATGACCCAGATGATCAGGGGCAGGCCGACCACGAGGTGGGTGAGGATCAACGCCTGGTAGGTGTCCACCAGACGGAGGTGCCGGAAGAGGATGTACCAGGGGATCAGGTAGCTGATCCCCGGGATGATGCGCGCCGCGAGCACGGTCAGGGCCAGCCCCATCTGGCGCCAGCGGGCGATGCTGAACGCGGCGGGGAGCCCCACGGCCAGGCCCACCAGGGTGCACCCGCCCGCGACCACCAGGCTGTTCGTGACATACAGGAGAAACGGGTTTGTCTGAAAGACCTCGGCGTAGTTGCGGAAGGTCACGGCGAACCGGAAGAAGTGGGGAGGATATCCCGCCGCTTCCACGTGGGTCTTCAGCGACAGCGTCACCATCCAGTAGAACACGAAGACCGTCGGGAGCATCGCGAGGACGACCAGCGCGTAGAAGCCGGCGGCCCGGAGCGCGCGGGCGATCCTCGCCCTCCGCCGCCCCCTCCTCCCCGGGCAGGCACCCGGCGGCGTCAGGGCGACGACCATTCCGCCCGCCTGACCTTCATGAGAAGGAGCGCGGCGCCCATCACGATCGCGAACAGGGCCACCGCCATCGCGGAGGCGTAGCCGATGTTGAAGTACGAGAACGCCTGGTTGAAGAGCAGGAGGTTGATGGTCTCGGTCGCGTTCGCCGGCCCGCCCTGGGTCATCACGAAGATGATATCGAACGTCTTCAGCGCGTCGATGGCGCGAAAGAGCACGGCGACGATGATCGTGGGGCGCAGGAGCGGAAGGGTGATATGCCAGAAGGTCCGCAGGCCGGTGGCCCCGTCGATCACCGCCGACTCGTAGGGCTCCTTGGGGAGCGCCGCCAACCCCGCGAGCGCGATCAGCATGATGAGGGGCGTCCACTCCCACACGTCGACCAGCGCCAGCGCGTAGAGGGCCGTCCTGCTGCTGTAGGTCCACGCGAACGGGGAGAGGCCGGCGCGGCTCACCAGGTAGTTCATCACCCCGAGCGTCGGGTGGTACATCATGACAAAGACGAGGGCGATCGCGGTCGGCGTCGCCACCATCGGGAGGATGGAGAGCGTCCGGACCAGCCCCCGGCCCCAGAACTCCCGGTTGAACAGCAGGGCCATCCCCACCCCGAGGACCGTCTCCGCCGAGACGACCAGCAGCGTAAAGTAGAGCGTCCGAAAGAAGGCCTCGCGGAACCTCGGGTCGGCGACCAGGATCTCCCGGTAGTGGGCGGCGCCGATGAACCTGGGGGGCGTCAGGCTGGAGGCGAACCACTGCTGGAGGCTCATCCACCCGGTGTAGAGCACCGGGTACACGATGATGAGGCCCACCAGGATGACGGCGGGCGCCGGGAAGATCAGGGGGGCGTACCGGTGGGCGAACCGCGAGACGCGGACCCTGGATCGGTGGATGGCGAACCGCCTGGTCAGGCTACGTCTCGGTCTTGTCCAGGAGCTCCTGGAATTGCTTGTGGGCCTCGGCGATCACCACATCGGACTGGGCGCCCTCGATCGCCTTCTGGATGGCGACGCCGATGATGTCCCGGTACTGCGTGACGTCCACGATCTCCGGAAGTCCTGCCCGCCCGATCTTGACGCTCTCCTGGTAGGCCGTGTACCACTCGAGCGGCATCTTCGGCCGGGCCTTGACCTCGGGGAGGCCCCAAGTCGAGGCGCGGCCCACCCCGACGCCGCCCAGCAGCTCGCGGTTGCAGCTCTGCTTGCTGGTGGCCCACTCGCTGAACAGGTAGGCGGCCTCCTTGTGCCGGCTCTGAGCGCTGACGGCCATCGCGTTGGTGAACGTCGGCGCGAAGCGGCCGGCGGGGCCCGCGGGCAGGACCGCGTAGCCGACCTTCCCCGCGATCTTCGACCGGGTCGGGTCCTCGAACTGGTTGGCGAAGTTCACCCCGTCGATGTACATCCCGACCTGGCCCTGCATGAACGCGGCGCTGCACTCGTACCAGTTGAAGTTGACCACCCCGGGCGGGGCGTACCGGCGGAGCATCCCCGCGTACCAGTCCATGCTCTTGATCCACTCGGGGCTGTTCATCGCTGACTTGCGGTCCGGGGTGAGGTACCTGCCGCCCATCGCGTAGAGCACGAAAGCCCAGGGGGTGGCGTTGGCGTTCTTGAGCCCGCGCATGACGAACCCGTACATGCCGGGGGGATTGTGGAGCTGCCGGGCGTAGCTCTCCAGCTCCGCCATCGTCTTCGGCGGGGCCCACCCGCGCTGCTGGAACAGGTCCTCCCGGTAGAAGAGCACGAACGGATCCACGAACGTCGGCAGCGCGCTGATCGACTTGTCGGGCTGGGTGACCGCCTGCTTCGCGCCGGGGGTGACGTCGTTCCAGGCGTAGTCCTCCGCGGTGAGCGTCTTGTCGTCCAGGTACGCGTTCAATGGCTGGAACCACCCCGACTTCCAGAACCGGCGCTTCTCGACGTGCATGCTGGCGTGCCAGGCGTCGATCCCTCCGGAACCGGCGGTCATCTCAACCACGAGCTTCTCGCGGCCCTGGACCTCCGGGATCGTCTCGTATTGCACCTTCATCCCGGTCCTGGCCTCGAACTCGGGGAAGTATTTGACGATCTGATCGACCCAGGGGTGCCTGTAGAACAGCAGGAAGAGCTGGGTCCCCTTGTACCGCTGCCAGGTGACAGCATCGGCCATGGCCGGCGAGAGG
>VBAO01000082.1 GCA_005883865.1 Candidatus Segetimicrobium genomatis | reverse complement strand
ACCGCCCTGCGGTTGATCCACGACCACGCGGTGAGCGTGGTGGTCAACACCCCGACGCACGGGAAAATCCCCGGCCGGGCGGGGTTCGCGCTGCGCCGGGCCGCGTTCGAGCGCCACCTTCCGTGCTTCACCTCGCTCGACACCGCGTCCGCGTTCCTGGATGTGCTGACGGCCCTCGCCGACGGGCACATCCTCTCTCCCCAGGCCGCCGCCGAAGTCTCCCCCCTGTAATCCCCACCTGCCGACCGCATGGTGCAGGAAACGACGCTGCCGGGCGAGTACGTCAGCGGTGTATTATGTTGAAGATCCACGACCCAGGAAAGCGCCCCCGCGACGGTATCTGTCCCCGGCGGAGATAACGCGCCTCCGCATCCCACTCCAGTCTCTCGGTTCATAGACAACTCAGGCAGGAGGAGGCAGCCATGTGGCGACCCGACCCGAGTTTTTATCCGTCTCCGAGGTTGGCGGCCAAAGCGCCGCCGGAAGAGCTGGCGTACGTCGTTCGGGCCAACCCGGGTCGTCGGCCAAGTGGAGATGACCCATCCTGGGGACGAGCTCCACCACTTCGGCTGGAACGCCTGCAGTTCGATGCTCTGCCCCAATGCCGCGCACCCGCACGTCGAGCGGCGGTACCTGGTGGTGCCGGGGCTCCGGTCGTCGCGCGTCTACATCATCGACACCAAGCCGGATCCCACCCGCCCGACGATCGTCAAGGTGATCGAGCCCGAGGAGATCGCCGAGCGGACCGGCTACGCCAAGGGCCATACGGTCCACTGCGGACCGGACGGCATCTACCTGAGCGCCCTGGGGAACCCGGCCGGCGATGGCCCGGGCGGGATCTTCGTGCTCGACCACGAGTCCTTCGACGTCCTCGGCCGGTGGGAGATCGACCGCGGCGACCAGTACCTGCACTACGACTTCTGGTGGCACCTGGGCTACGACACCATGATCTCGAGCGAATGGGGCACCCCCAAGATGGTCGAGAATGGCGTCCAGGGCGATCTGCTCTTGGGGGGGCGCTACGGGCACCAGCTCCACATCTGGGACCTGTACCGGCGCCGGCACCGGCAAACGATCGACCTGGGCACGGAGCACCAGATCGCCCTGGAGCTGCGGCCGGCCCACGATCCGACCAAGGCGTACGGGTTCGTCAACAGCGTCGTGAGCCTGAAGGATCTCTCCTCGTCGATCTGGCTGTGGCACCGGCACAACGGCGAGTGGGACGCGCACAAGGTCATCACGATCCCGGCCGAGCCGGCCAGGGAAGAGCAGCTGCCGCCGATCCTCAAGCCGTTTAAGGCGGTCCCGCCGCTGGTGAGCGACATCGACCTCAGCGTCGACGACCGCTTCCTGTACGTGGCCTGCTGGGGGACCGGCGAGCTGCAGCAGTACGACGTCTCCGACCCCTTCGCCCCCAAGCTCGCCGGCTCGGTGCGCATCGGCGGCATCGTCCGTGGGGCGGGGCACCCGGCGGTCCGGGGGGAGCTCAACGGCGGCCCGCAGATGGTCGAGGTCAGCCGGGACGGGCGGCGGGTCTATTTCACGAACTCGCTCTACCTCCCCTGGGACGCCCAGTTCTATCCCGCCGGAATCCGGAGCTGGATGGTCAAGCTCGATGCCAACCCGGAGGGCGGTCTCGAATTCGACCCGCGGTTCTTCGTCGATTTCGGCGATCTGCGCGCCCACCAGATCAGGCTCCAGGGGGGTGATGCGTCCAGCGATTCGTACTGCTTCCCGTAAAGCATCGTGGACGGCCTGAGCGCCTGGCTGGCGCTGCTCGTCATGGGGGCCTACCACGGCCTGAATCCCGGCATGGGCTGGCTGTTTGCCGTGGCGCTCGGCCTGCAGCAGCAGGATGGCCGCGCCATCGGGCGGTCGCTGATCCCCATCAGCCTGGGACACATGGCCGCCCTCGCGGTGATCGCCGCCCTCCTGGGGGTGGGGCAGGCCCTCTGGCACCTCGGGAGCCTGCGCTCGCTCACCGCGCTTGCGCTCGTGGCGGTTGGGAGCTACAAGCTGTTCCGGTATTCACGGCATCCGCGCTGGTTCGGGATGCGGGTCAACGCCGGTCAGCTGTTTGCGTGGTCGTTCTTGATGGCCGGCGCCCATGGGGCGGGGTTGATGGCGGCCCCGTTCCTGCTCGGCCTCGGGGGGGCCACCGCGTTCGCGATCGCCTGCGCCGCGCAACTCGGGTTGGATCACAGCCTGCCCGCGGCGTTGCGCCCCGAGGCCGTGGCGCCGCTCGCGGTATGGGCGGCGGCCATCGGCCTGCACACGCTCGCCATGCTCGGGGTCATGGCGCTCGTCGCGCATCTCGTGTATCGAAAGTTTGGGCTGATGGTCCTTCGGTGGGGATGGATTAACTTCGATCTGATCTGGGCGGCGGCGCTCCTGGTCGTCGGCGGCATCGCGTTCGTGCACGCGGTCTAGGGCTCGGGACCTCGCTTGGGGGGACCGCCCGCCTCACGGGGGCCGTCCCCCCTTGCACATTTATTCATGAAACGGTATAATTATACGCACCGAGCCGGGGCCCCACGGGGGCCCCCGGCGCGGGTCGGGCGGAGGCGAGGCGGGGAATGCCGGTTCGGGTCAGCGTGATCGGGGCATCGGGCTACGGCGGGGCGGAGGCGGTGCGCCTGCTGGCCACGCACCCCCAGGTTCATCTCGCGCACGTCACCGCCGACACCCAGGCGAACCAGCCCCTGGCGAGCCTCTACCCCAACCTCCGGGGGTTCGTGGACCTGATCACCGAGGCGCTCGATCCGGCGGCGATCGGGGGCGACTCCCATCTCGTGATCGTCTCCCTGCCGAGCGGGAAGGCGATGGAGATCGTCCCCGAGCTCCTGGAGCGGGGGACCCGGGTGATCGACGTGGCCGCGGACTTTCGTCTGAAGGACCCGGCCCAGTACCCGGAGTGGTACCGCTTCGCCCACACCGCGCCGCAGTACCTGGCGGAGGCCGCCTACGGCCTGCCCGAGCTTCACCGGGACGCGATCCGGGGCGCGCGCCTCGTCGCCAACCCCGGCTGCTACCCGGCCGCCGCCCTGATCGCGCTCGCGCCGCTCGTGCGCGCGGGCGCGGTCCGCCGGGAGGGGATCGTGATCGATGCGAAATCGGGGGTGTCGGGGGCCGGCCGCGGCGGGCGGTCGGGCGGGTTCGCGTTCGCGGACACCAACGAGGACGTGCGCGCGTACGGCGTCCCGGGACTGGACGCCCCCGGACACAACCACACCGCGGAGATCGAGCAGGAGTTGTCGGATCAAGCGGGCGGCAGGGTCCGCGTGACGTTTGTGCCGCACCTGATCCCGATGACCCGCGGCCTGCTCGTGACGGCCTACGCGCCGCTCGCGCGCCCCCTGACCACCCCGGACGCGATGGCGCTGTACCGGGAGGCCTACGCGGGGGAGCCCTTCGTGCGGGTGCTGCCGGGCCAGGTACTCCCGCAGACGAAGGCCACGGCCGGAAGCAACTTCTGCGACGTCGCCGTGCGCATCGACCCGCGGGCCGAGGTCGCCGTCGCGATCGCGGCGCTCGACAACCTCGGCAAGGGCGCGGCCGGGCAGGCCGTCCAGAACATGAACCTCATGCTGGGATTTCCCGAAGACGCGGGGCTCCGGGTGCCCGCGCTCTACCCGTAAGAGGAGGGGGCCGATGGGCGGAGGCGTGACGCGATTGATCCAGGGAGGGGTGACCTCGGCGCAGGGGTTTGTCGCCTCCGGGGTCCACTGCGGGATCAAACCCCAGAAGAAGGATCTGGCCCTGGTGGTCTCGCGGGTCCCGGCCGCCGCGGCCGGGGTGTTCACGACCAACAAGGTCAAGGCCGCGCCCGTCCTGGTCAACATGGAACGGATCCGGTCGGGGCAGGGCCGGGCGGTCCTGCTGAGCAGCGGCAACGCGAACGCCTGCACCGGCGAGCAAGGGCTCCGGGACGCGAAAGAGATGGCCCACCTCGTGGCCCAGCACCTCCAGATCTCCGAGGAGCTCGTGTACGTGTGCAGCACCGGGCCGATCGGGGTGCCCCTGCCGATGGAGGCGATCCGGCGGGGGGTCCCGGAGGCGGTCCGCCTCCTGGGCCACGACGGGATCGCGGCCGCGGAGGCGATCTTGACCACCGACTCCGGCCCCAAGGCCGGGGCGGTGCAGGTCACGATCGGCCGCCAGGTCGTCACCGTGGGCGGGATGACCAAGGGGGCCGGCATGATCCATCCGCAGATGGCGACCACCCTGACCGTCCTCACGACCGATGCGGCGGTGGCCCCCGCGGTCCTCCAGGCGGCCCTCCGCCGGGCGGCGGACCAGTCGTTCAACCGCATCACGGTGGATGGGGACCGGAGTACGAACGACACGATCCTCGTGTTCGCCAACGGGGAAGCCGGGGCGCCGCAGATCGACGGCCCCGGGGAGGCGCTGGACGCGTTTCAGGCGGCGCTCGACAGCCTGACGGTGCGATTGGCCAAGGCCCTGGTCAGGGATGGCGAAGGCGCCACGAAGCTCATCGAGGTCACCGTGGAAGGCGCGGAGACCGACGACGACGCGCAGCGCGCGGCGTTCGCGGTGGCCAACTCCCTCCTGGTCAAGACCGCGATCCACGGGGCGGGGGCCAACTGGGGACGCATCATGGCCGCGGTCGGGTACTCGGGGGCCGGTGTCCAGCCGGACCGGGTGGCGGTGCGGATCGGCCCGGCCGTCGTGGCCGAGCGCGGCACCCTCGCCGGCGGCCCGGAGCGCCTCGAGCAGGCGGGCGAGCACCTCACCGGGCAGGACGTTCAGGTCACAAATGCCGGGGATCTCTCCTAGGCTCTCCGAGGGCGCGATCACCGAGCAGGGCGCGGTCATCGCCCGAGGGCTCCAGTATGTAAACGCGTGGAAGGGCAAGACCGTCGTCGTCAAGGCCGGCGGGAGCGTGCTCGAGTCGGGCGAGGGCACGCTGGCGCAGGATCTCGTCCTCCTCAAGGGGGCCGGGATTCATCCGGTCCTGGTCCACGGCGCCGGGCCGGAGATCACGCGCCTGCTGGAGCGCCTGGGGAAGCCGTCGCGGTTCGTGCAGGGGCTCCGCGTGACCGACGCGGAGACGATGGAGGTCGTCGAGATGGTGCTCGCCGGCCGGGCGAACAAGGGGCTCGTCTCGATGATCATCCGCGAGGGCGGCCGGGCGGTGGGCCTCAGCGGGAAGGACGGGCGGTTGCTCGTGGCGCGCAAGCACCGGAGCGATGTGGATCTCGGCCAGGTGGGGGAGGTGCAGGAGGTCCACCCGGAGCTCGTGACGCAGATCAGCGCGCAGGGCTACATCCCCGTGGTCGCATCGCTGGGCATCGGAGCGGATGGGGAGAGTTACAATCTGAACGCGGACACCGCGGCCGGGGCGCTGGCCGTCGCGCTCGGCGCGAGCAAGTTCGTGCTCCTGACCGACGTCCCGGGCGTCTACCGCGACGACCAGGGGGCCCGGGAGGTCATCTCCGAACTGCGGGCGGGCGATGTCGCGTCGCTCGTGGCCGGCGGGACGGTGAGCCGGGGGATGCTCCCGAAGATCGAGGCGTGCCTGGAAGCGCTCCAGGGGGGCGTGCCGAGCGCCCACATCATCAGCGGGGCGATTGCCCATGCGCTGCTCGTGGAACTGTTCACCGAGCGCGGCATCGGGACGATGCTGGTCCCGTAGCGGACGCGGGGCCTTCAAGGGGGAAGAGATGACGACCCAGGAGACGATCGAGCTCGCATCGCAGGTCCTGATGCCCAACTACCGCCGGTGGCCCGTCGCGTTCGTCGAGGGCCAGGGGATGCGGCTCTGGGACGCCGAGGGCAAGGAATACCTCGACTTCGTCGCCGGGATCGCCGTGGACGTGCTGGGCCACTGCCATCCCCACCATGTCCGGGCGATTCAGCAGCAGGCCACGCGGCTCATCCAC
Organism: Candidatus Segetimicrobium genomatis; assembly: GCA_005883865.1. Lineage (GTDB taxonomy): Bacteria > Sysuimicrobiota > Sysuimicrobiia > Sysuimicrobiales > Segetimicrobiaceae > Segetimicrobium. Next base: position 2,716 of record VBAO01000082.1, on the reverse strand, counting down.
ATCAGCAACCTCTACCAGATCCCCCAGCAGGCGGAGTTGGGCCGCATCCTGGTCGAGCGGACCGGGGTGCCCGAGGGCCAGGCGTTCTTCTGCAACAGCGGGACCGAGGCGGTCGAGGCGGCGATCAAGCTCGCCCGGAAGGCGGCCCGCACGGTCCGCGGCCGCGACGCCTTCGAGATCATCGTGGCCGATCATGGGTTCCACGGACGAACGATGGGGGCGCTGTCCGCCACCATGGTGCCGAGGTACCATGAGGACTTTGGGCCGCTCGTGCCCGGGTTTGTGGAGGTCCCCTTCAACGACCTCGCCGCGGTGGAGCGGGCGATCACGCTCAAGACCGCGGCGGTCCTCATGGAACCGGTCCGCGGGGAGGGCGGGATCACCCCGACCACCGATGCGTACCTGCGGGGACTGCGGGGGCTGTGCGATGCCCGGGGGGTGTGGCTGGTCCTCGACGAGGTGCAGACGGGGTTCGGGCGGACCGGGCGCTGGTTCGCCTACCAGCATGCGGGCGTGGTCCCCGACATCGTGACCCTGGCCAAGGGGATGGGGGGCGGGGTGCCGATTGGGGCGATCGTGGCGCGCGGAGAGATCGCGGCGGCCTTCCAGCCGGGGACCCACGGATCGACGTTCGCCGGCAACCCCCTGGTCTGTGCGGCGGGGCTCGCCGTGATGCAGGCGATCGAGGAGGAAGGACTCGTTGACCGCGCGGCCGAGATGGGTACATACTTGATGGCGCGCCTCGGGGAACTGGCGAAGGCGCATCCCGTGATCACCGAGGTCCGCGGCCGCGGCCTGATGGTGGCGATCGAGCTCGGCATCCCGTCGGAACCGGTGGTCGCCGCGTGCCTGGCGCGCGGGCTCCTCGTCAACAACGTGCAGCCGAAGGCCATCCGGTTCGTGCCGCCGCTCATCGTGGAGCGCGGCGACATCGACGAGGCGATCGTGATCCTGGGATCCGCGCTGAGCGCCGTCGGCGTCGAGGCGGGGAAGGCGGCCGCGGGGCCCGCGGCCGGTCGGTGAGGTGAAGACGATGGTCCAGCCCAAGCGGGTAGCCCTGGCCTACAGCGGCGGCCTCGACACCTCCGTGATCATCCCCTGGCTCAAGGAGCGGTACGGCTGCGCGGTCGTCGCCGTCGTGGCCGACGTCGGCCAGGGGGACGACTTCGACGAGGTGAGAACCAAGGCGCGGCGCAGCGGCGCCGACGCGGTCGAGGTGGTGGACGTTCGCCGCGAGTTCGTGGCGCAGTACATCTTTCCCGCGCTGCGGGCGGATGCCACCTACGAGGGCCGGTACCTCCTCGGGACCTCGCTCGCGCGGCCCCTCATCGCCCGGGTCCAGGTGGAGGTGGCGCTCGCCGAGGGGTGCGATGCGCTCGCGCACGGGTGCACCGGCAAAGGGAACGACCAGGTGCGCTTCGAGCTGGCCTATCAGGCCCTGGCCCCCCACCTGGCGGTGATCGCGCCGTGGCGGGAGTGGACCCTCGGCTCGCGTGAGGAGGAGATCGAGTACGCGCGCGCCCACGGGGTGCCGGTGCCGGTGACCCGCGAGAGGCCCTACAGCATGGACCAGAATCTCTGGCATCTGAGCTTCGAGAGCGGCGTCCTCGAGGATCCGTGGGCCGAGCCGCCGGCGGGGATGCACCGGTTGACCGTGGATCCGGAGCGCGCGCCGGACGCCCCCGCGGTCGTCGAGATCGGGTTCGAGCGCGGGACGCCGGTCACCGTGGACGGCCGCGCCCTGGACCCGGTCGCGCTCGTGTCCCACCTCAACCGCCTCGCCGGGGCGCACGGGGTGGGACGGCAGGACGTCGTCGAGAACCGCCTGGTCGGGATGAAGAGCCGGGGCGTGTACGAGACCCCCGGGGGGACCGTGCTCGCGGAGGCGCACCACCACCTCGAGACGATCACGCTGGACCGCGACACGCAGCACTACAAGGCGCTGGTGGCCCCGAAGTACGCGGAGCTCGTCTACAACGGGTTGTGGTACTCCCCGCTGCGCCGCGCGCTGGACGCGTTCATCGCCGCCACGCAGGAGACGGTGACCGGCACGGCGCGGCTCAAGCTGTTCAAAGGAAGCGCGGTCGTCGTCGGGCGCCGCGCCCCCAGGTCGCTGTACAGCCACGACCTGGCCACGTTCGGGCGCAGCACCGGCTATCACCAGGGGGACGCGGCCGGGTTCATCCGGCTCTTTGGCCTGCCCACCAAGGTCTTCGCCGAGACGAACCCGGACCTCTCGCGCGACCTTGCGCCCCGTCGAGCCAAGGTGCCCGCGCCCGGGTCCGCCTCCGAGCCCGGCGGGTAACGCCGTGCCCGAGATCCGGCGGAGAACGAAGGACGATCCCGCCGCCGCCCGGATGTGGGCGGCCGCTTCCGCGGTGACCTCGATCCGCAGGTCGCCGCGTTTACCACCTCCCTGCCGTTCGACCGGCGCCTGTACCGGGCCGATATCCTCGGGAGCATCGCGCACGCCACGATGCTCGGCCGGTGCGGGATCGTGCCGGCCGAGGAGGCCGACCGCCTGGTCGGGGGGCTCCGGGAGATTCTCCGCGAGGTGGACGCCGGGGTCCTCGAGATTCAGGGGGCGGAGGACATCCACACATTTGTCGAGGCGACGCTCGGGGCGCGGGTCGGCGCCGCCGCGCGGCGGCTGCACACCGCGCGCTCCCGAAACGATCAGGTCGCGACCGACCTGCGGGTGTACCTGAAGGCGGAG
>VBAO01000081.1 GCA_005883865.1 Candidatus Segetimicrobium genomatis | reverse complement strand
GACGGGTGGCCGCGTCAAGTGAGTTCCGTGGCTGCCACCGCCAGTCGCTCGGCGCGAATCTTTTCCAGAACGAACGCGAGGTAGCCCCGCGTGATGGGTACCGGGACGCCACGCTCCAGGAGCAAGCGGTGAACCCTACCGAGGTTGTAGTGCGGGATTGCCGGAAACAAATGATGCTCGAAGTGGTGGTGAATCCCGAATGGGGAAAAAACGAACCGCTCGATCAAGTTCGCCGCAGTACTCCTTGACACCCATCGGTCCTGCCTCGTAAGCGGCCGGTAGCCGACGTCAAAACTATGCTCAACAGTCGACCGAAGCCTGATCTGAGCAGGATAGATAGTCAGGATCGGCAACACGTACAGCGCGAAGTAGAACACAGGCCCGACAGCGACCGCGTAGAACGCGAGGATAAGGCCGTGGGTCACGAGCACCGGGAGCATCACGAAGAGCCCATGGGCGAGGAAGCCTGGCGTCAGCTGCTTCCACGGCGCCACCGAAAACGTCTTCCGGTCCGATTGCGAATACTGGAGGAGGCGCTCCGCCGCCGAAAGCGCGAAAAAGTCACGCAACCACATGCGGAACAGCGCCCGCGTCGATTGGTCTGGCGCACCCCAGATCCGGTCTGGGTCCCGCTCGGTGTTCAGATAGAGGTGATGATTCAGATGAGTGAGCCGGTGGCCGGTCCGCGTGTACCCGAGACAGTACGCGCAGACATTTCCAACGATCCGGTTCAAGCGCGCGCTCCGAAACAGGCCCCCATGATCACTGGTGTGCACAAGCTGGGCGAGGCAATTGAAGGAGCGGAGGCTCAGGGTGAAGCAGATCACAAACATCAGTGGGCCCGGCACCGCCGCGTATGCGAGTGGAACGGCCGCGAGCGAGCAGGCCGTAAGCAGCAGGTCGGCCGAGATCCGCCCAGGCCTGATCCGGCCCAACTCCCTCAGCTTGTCGAGCGGAAAGTCGGCCTTGGCCAATGCATCGCGATATCGCGCCGGGACCTCGGACCTGAGTGCTGAGTCGATGTCCGCCGTTGTGGGTTCTTCCATACGGGTTTCCCGCCTCTCCCCGACGGCCAACTACTACGTCCGATGCCCGCCTTGCCCCGCAAATGAACGTACTGTAAGTGTCCAGAGAAGGCAAGCAATCCGATGCCCCAATAGGGCGGCGCCGGGGACACGGGCCCCATCGTCACTGCAGGGCCTTCGCAGCATCCACGGCGGCCGGCACCAGGTTCGCGTCCTCGACGAGGCATCTGGCACCCCAAGCGTACCCGGCGGACCATGACAAGCGCACCCGGACGGCCTCATCGAAGAGTACCCCGACAAGCGCCCCATCCACCCGCAACACTCGACCCGGCGGTCCAATCCAACGCGGACGCCAGCACTGCGAGAACTTGAACGGTAGGACAGCGAGCGTTCGGGGTCCTCGCCCGATGGCCTCGAAGTACAGTGATTGCCTCAGGACGCTGACCTTGGAGGAGCGCAGCGGGGATAGCGCGAGCGTCAGGAACTCTCGCTCGGACTCGGCGACGACCGCCTCTCGCCGCGGATCGAAATGCGCCGACCGCATGAGCCTCAGCTCATCGCTCAACGTTTCCGCGAAACTGAGTTTTGTCGGTGAGTACCCGCTGGCGTTTGCATTCGCGATCTCGTACACCGAGTACCCGCCCCACGAAAAGACGCGCCGCAGCCCCCCCAAAGCCGAGTACGCGGCGTCCCGGGCAACCACGTACCGCACTCCGATCAGCGCAAGGCGATCTGCGTGCACCGCTTCAAGATTGGTCATGTTGATCGATCGATGGGCACGCACGCCCTCGTTCACATACCTCGTCCAGAACAGATAGTAAAGGTAGTCGAGCGCCTGCTCGTACGATGACGCGACGGGAATGTCCTGAAACGGAAGCGCTCGCAGAAGCATTCCGTTACCAGTCGCCCGAAAGTTCCTATTCCTTTCCTCGACCATGATCCCGACTTCTGGTTCCGCGGCCAATCTGTCCTGGGAGAGAACAAAGTCGGCTCGGCCGTGAAACTGTGAATCGAGAGCCAGGCGCTCCTTGAGAAAGAGCGTTATGGGACTCGCGTCTGCGCCCATCGATCGCCCGGGATGATCTTTGCAGAACACTGCTCGACGGTGGCACGTCAGGTCGGCGAAGAAAACCGGGTGGATCTTCTTGGGCCAGATCGCCCACGTCGCAACCGCGCCTACGAACAGAAGCGTGACGCTCGCGACTGATACCCCCCACCGCCGCCATCCCGAGCGCTCGACACGCGAGAGCGCGTGGGCGCCGGCTCCCGGCCACCACACGAGGCGGCCGCGAATCCGGCGGTGCGTGGCAGCCAGCGACGGCACACGTCTGCGGGTTGTCCGATGATGCGCCGAGCGCGGCATAGCGCATAGGCGGCACAGGTCGAGTAGAACACCGGGAGGTAGAACTCAAGATAGAATGGTCGAGGCAACTGTCTCGTCAGGCCCTCGAACAGGTCGAGCCACTCGACGAGCGTCGCCACCTGCGCTCCGACGAGGACGAGTCCGAGGACGATCGTCACTGTCCGAGCGGGTCGCGCCCACCGCCCTCGGAGGAGCACGAGCGACAAGACCAGGAGCACGACGATACGAATCCCGAGCGGTACATCGTGCCAGAACTGGGGCGGCTCGTACCCGTGCCCGTACGTGGTCAGCTCGGATGCAAAGACGTGGCGCGCCGACACACTGGTCACGGCCCACCAGGCGTGGTAGAAGCCGATCACCGGGGCGAGCAGAATCAGGCCGCTGAGGACGACAAGCTTTCCTAACGCCCGCACAGCCGCGCCTCCGCGACGTCCACGGGCCGTCAACAGAAGGCTCAATCCAAACGCGAAGAGTACTCCCACGCCGAGAAGCGCTCCAATCGGGTAGATCGGCAAGAACACTACGAGCGCGGCGGCGAACACCGCATCCTCCCAGCCAAGCAAGGCCGCGCGTTGCGCGAGACGGTAGTACAGCCAGAGGAGCAACGGAAAACCCGCCACCTGGGTCGCAATGTGCATCACCGAAAAGGTCGGCACTCCCCCCGGATGTGCCAACGTGAAGCAAAGGAGCATGTCCAGCCACGCTGCCGTCGCCGCAATGCCTCGCACGCCCCGGAAGAGCTCGCCAACGAAGACGTACGTGGTCAGCCAGCATGCGGTGGCTCGCAGGGCGTACGACACCCTGAACGCGTCTGCGGGTCTCAGGGGAGAGAACATCACCCAAGAAAAGGGATCGAACGTCATACTGGCGAGGACATTGAGCTGGCCCAGGCCCTCGAGCCACTTGACCGGAAACGTGGCTTCGACAAAAGTTCCGAAGCGGAGCATCTCGATCAGAGAGGAGTACGCCGCAGCGCCATCCTCGCCGAACAAGGGGAAGGACAAGAACCACCCATACCACGCGAGGTTGACGAGCAGGACGCAGCCAATCCAGGCCGCGAGCGGCACCCCGCGTCTATTATGCCGGCGGTCTGCTTCCAGCGCCCGGCGCCGATGCATGAGCACGTTGAGGTAGCTCGAAGCGACCTCGGCGATCAAGGATGGGGAGGTGGAGTCGGCTCACCCTCGCCGCGATCACGCCTTTCGGCTGATGACCAAGATTTCATTGGTGGGTATTCGCATCGGCACCCGATGCAGATTCAGGGCCTCGAGCATCCGTACGACGCGCATAGTGGAGGCAAGCCCCCAATACGTCAACAGTCGGAAGGCGACATCCGAGAGCCGGTAAGACACCCAGTAGGTCCGCCTGAACTCGACTGAAAACCCGGCTTTCTGCAAAAGGTTAGACAGGGTACGGAACGAAAAGTAGAAGAGGTGTTCAGGGGGCTTCCAGCTGAAATACCCGAGCCGACCTTCCACGTCGATCGTCGTGACGACTAGCAGCCCGCCCTTCTTTAGTAGGCGTGACGCAACGCGGACCGACTGCATGGGGTCAGTCATGTGCTCGATCGTGCCAATCATGCAGACGACATCGAAGGTCTCGGGCTCGAAAGGTGCGTCCTCCAGGTTCCCGGCGTAAACATCGAGGCCGAGCCGATCGCGAGCGAATTGCGAAGCCTCGGCCGCGATTTCGACGCCCGAGGCCGACCAGCCCCGCGCGCCAGCAGCTTCGAGTAAGAAGCCATATGCACACCCGATATCGAGCAGACGTCGCCCGGGGCCGCGGGTCGCGCCCTCGATCGTCTCCAGCAGCGTCCCGGCGTTGGCGAGATGCAGCGGCCGATCCCACAGGTAGTCTCTGTAGCCGCAGACCGTATCGCCGTCGCTCCGGAAATAGGCGGGCCCGTAGAATTTCTCGAGCCACGCTAGCTCGTGAGCTCCGTCCACGTATATCAGGCCACAGCGGCCACAACGGACGATGCGGAACTCCCCGCACGACATCACCGGTACCACTGACGTCGGGCCGCAGACCACACAGCTTGATTCACGCGCAGCCGGCGGCATCACCGTCGAGAACAGAGGGAAACGCATTCGTCCTTCACGATCTCTTCCCTCCTGGCGTGCCGTCGCGCCACGCCGCTGGTCGAATCGACCTTTCTAACTGGGAGCGGGCGACTGGCCTTGACCGCCCTTAGTGTATATGAGCACCGCGCCAAAGCCGCAAGCAAGACAGCGCGGTCGCTCATGGCAGTTCTTCGGCGGCCACTCTCGCGGCGGGGACAAGGGCCGCGTCCGAATGGAGACAGTCCTGAAGGCGCCCGTACCCGGCCGACCACACTAGCGACACGTCCGTCGAATCATCGAAGGCAACTCCTATCAGACCGACGTCGGCCCGAAGCACGTGTCCGGGCCTGCCCCGCCAGTCAGGTTGCCAGCAGCGCGAGAACTTAAAAGGCAAAACCACCAGCGTCCGTCCTTTAGACGCCGCCTCCAGGCGCAGCGACTGGCCCACGATACGGATGCGGGACCAGCGCGCCGGAACCAGCCGCGCAATCCCCACTTGATCTCGGTCGACCTCGGACAGGACCACCACGCGCCGTGGGTTGAAAGTCGGTCGGCGCATCAGAAGAAGTTCCTCAGCAACCGACCTGCCGAACATCACGCGTTCTGGTGCAAAACCCGCGGTGTTCGAGCCCGGGATCTCCAAGACGCGATAGCCCCTCCACTCCAGCACGGTGGGCAACCACGTCGCCTCGAGACCGCGCGCCGCTTCCACGATGACGTATCGGATGCCGACCAGCGCGAGCCGATCAGGTGCCAGCACTTCGAGGCTCGTCACGTTGATGGAGCGATGGGCCGTGGAGGGCCAGTTCACGTATCGCGTCCAGAACAGGTAGTAGAGGTAGTCCAGTGCATTTTCGTAGGATGAGGCGACCGGCACGCCCTGCATCGGCAGCGCCCGCTGGAGCATGCCATTGCCCGTCACTCGAAAGTTTCGATCCCGCGCTCTGACTATAGCCGCCACCTCGTCCCAACGAGCGAAGGCCAGCGGAAACCTCACGACCATCGGAGGGCCGCCACCCCCAGGTCTCCAGATTGATACCTCGGCAGCTACGTCCGTCGGCACAGCATCTGCCCGGGCCAGCTCGTCGAACGCTTCGATGAGCTCACGGCTCCGGCCATATCGGAATGAGACCGGCGACCCCATGCCCGTGGCGCGAAGAGTGCGCCCGTACCAGCTCCTGACCCGCTGGAAGTCGGTGGGGGTCAGCACCGTCTCTGGATCCAGGGGGAACGTAAGAATCTTGGCCGCTCCCTGGAGGAGGAAGTCGGCGCGTCCTCTGAAAATAGAATCGTCCGAAAGCTTGTCGCGCAAGAAGTCCGTGATCGGGCTCGCCGCGGCGCCGAGTCCGCGGCCCGCCGGATCGCGGCACCACGCATCCCGCTGGCGACAGGCGATCTCGGAGGCGAACAATGGATGAACACCCTCGGGCCACACAAGCCACGTCGCGAAGCCGCCGAGAAAGATCCCTCCTATCACGACACCCGGCACCACGCCCCAGACGCGGCGCGAGATCGCACGCTGGAAAGCCCAAGGATGCCTCAGGCGTGTCCACGCACCCACAGTGGCCGAGGTGCCAATGACGAGGGCGAACGCCCCCCCGAAGAGAACTCGCGCAACCACGAGACCCACACCCACGCCAGGAATCCGCACCGCGTGGCGTCGGCGGTCGCAGCGCGCGAGTAGTGTGGGAACCGCGCTCGTCACGCAACCCTCAAGAGCGCGCGTCCACCGAACTCCCACGGTCCGCGAGAGCCCTAGCCCGCCGAACAGCAGAAGATAGAAGGCAAAAACAATCTCCCGCCAATAGTGACGAGGCGGTACCACGAGTGAAGATTCGCTGGAAGTGTTGGCCACCAGAATCTCGATTCCTGCGAAAAAGGCCACCACGAAACTTGTCGTCGTCGATGCAGTCGCTACGCGGACCCACTCGCGGAGCGGCTCCGCGAGGCGGGGCGACCGGCCGAGGCCGCTGGCGCGGCTCGCGACGCTCCAGACCCACAGGATGAGAGGCAACACGAGAAGATAGTCGTGAAACGGGGCCTGCCCAGGGATGCCGCCGAACCGAACGAAGTAGGGCACGATCCACGCGAGAGCAACGAGGATGAAGTCTCCCCGCACACGATACCGCCATGCAAGCGAGCGATGGTGCGCGCGGTGGATCCCGCCGGTCGCCGCCGCGGTCG
>VBAO01000080.1:564-6205 GCA_005883865.1 Candidatus Segetimicrobium genomatis | reverse complement strand
CGCGTCTGCCGGCTCGATGGTAGGGTGCTCTTACTGGAACACGGCTTGAGCACAGCCAAGCCGGTCAACTGGGTGCTGAACCGCCTGGCCCCGGGTCATTTGGGACGGTGTGCGTGCCATCTCACGAGGGACGTCGCTGCGCTCCCCGAGCAGGCGGGCCTTCGCATCCTACGCCGGGAGCGACACCTGGGTGGGGTGGTTGTTCTCATCGAAGCCGCGCCGCGGCGGTAGGGACGGCGTAAGGCGTGGCGGAGGGGGTGGGATTCGAACCCACGGACCCCGGTTAGAGGGTCACGGTTTAGCAAACCGTTGCCTTGGACCGCTCGGCCACCCCTCCGGTGCGGTTGACTCCCCTATCGTAATCTCCCCCGGGATCGTTTGCAAGGCCGACGGCGCCTCGCGGAACATGCTACGATACCGGCACAGCACCTGATGCGCGACTGTGCCCATCCCTGAGGGCCGCATCGGTCGCCCGCCCGCCTGAGTCAATGTGAGCACGGCCACCGGGCCCGCGATAGTCGAAACCAGATGTTGCATCGTCGGCGGTGGACCCGCGGGAATGATGCTCGGCTATCTGCTTGCCCGGAGCGGCGTGGACGTTGTGATCCTCGAAAGGCACGCCGACTTTTTCCGCGACTTCCGCGGCGATACGATCCACCCGTCGACGCTCGAACTGATGCACGAGCTCGGCATCCTGGAGGACCTCTTGCGTCAGCCGCACCAGGAGCAACAACGATTCGAATTCCGCATCGGCCGGGACCGCGTCCTCGGTCCTGACTTCAGCCGTCTGCCGACCCGGTGCAAGTTCATGGTCTTCATGCCCCAATGGGATTTCTTGAATTTCCTCGCCGGCAAGGCGAAGCGCTATCGAGGGTTTCACCTGGTGATGCAGGCCGACGTCACCGATCTCGCTCGCGACGGCGAACGCATCACCGGCGCGGTGGCGGCGACGCCCGGCGGCGAGATCGCCGTTCGCGCCGCCCTCGTGGTGGGCACGGATGGGCGTCACTCGACGGTGCGCGAGAAGGCCGGGCTCGAATCGGTGGCCCTCGGCTCACCGATCGATGTCTTGTGGATGCGCATCTCCAGGAGGCCGGACGATCCCGAACAGATCCTGGGCACCTTTGATGCGGGCAAGGGCCTCGTCATGCTCAACCGCGGCGACTACTGGCAGTGCGGGTATATCATTCCTAAGGGGACGCTCGATGGGCTCAAGCAGCGCGGAATCGCCGCGCTTCGCAACGACATTCTGGCGCTCGTCCCATGGCTGCACGGACGGGTCAACGAACTCGAGGGATGGGATGACATCAAGTTACTGACGGTGATGGTTGATCGCCTGGTTGAGTGGTACCGGCCCGGGGTGCTGTGCATTGGGGATGCGGCCCACGCGATGTCTCCGATCGGGGGAGTCGGCATCAATCTCGCCATTCAGGATGCCGTGGCCGCGGCCAATATCCTGGCGCCGGCGCTCCGCGGATCCCGGACGAGCGTAGAACCCTTGAGATCGGTGCAGCGCAGGCGGGAGTTGCCGACGCGGCTGACGCAAGCGCTGCAGGTGCTTATCCAAGATCGTGTGATCAATCCGATGCTGACCGGTGGAGCGATGAGGACCATGACGATGGTGATCTGGATGCTGCGGCGGCTCGGGTTTCTTCGCCACCTCCTCGCCCGGGCGCTCGGCGTCGGCTTCCGCCCCGAGCATGTCAGGACGCCGGACGTGCTCGTCGAGGACGCCCCGTCCGGCGAACGGCGATAGCGAGCCGCGGCGCCCGTGCGCGTGCCGCGTTGCCACCAGGGTCCCGCCCCTGCTGATCGAATGGGGAATGGGGCATCATGGACCGATAGCGTCTGCCGGAAGTGTGAGGAGGAGTCCATGACCAATCGGATCGCCGCGTTGGGAGTGTCGTTCCTCCTCCTGATCTTGCCGGTCCCGGGCTCGACCGCCGGGCCGGCCCCGGGGACCCTCGTGATGGTGGTCGGTGATAATCCCGACAACCTGAACCCCTACCTCCACAGTCTGGCGGCGAGCAGCGCGGTGTATCGCTACACGTTTGACAGCCTCTATACCGTCACCACCACGGGGGAATGGATCCCCGCGCTGGCCGTCGGCTACACGGTCAGCCCGGATGGTTTGACCTGGACCTTCAGGCTGCGGCCCGGGGTGCGCTGGTCCGACGGGGCGCCGTTCACCGCCGCGGATGTCAAGTTCACCTGGCAGCTCGCGGCGAACAAGGACGTCCACATCACCTACGCCACGGGGTTCGACAGGATCGCATCGATCGACACCCCGGACCCGCTGACCGTCGCGTACCATCTCAAGGAGCCGTACGCGCCGTTCCGCGATCAGGTGATGGGGGCGGCGATCGTCCCCCAGCACGTCCTGGGCGCGCTCTCGGGGGACCAGATCAACCGGGCGCCGTTCAACCAGAAGCCGGTCGGCACCGGGCCGTTCACCGTGTCGGAGTTCGTCACCGACGATCATGTGACGCTCACCGCCAACTCGCAGTACTGGGGGAAGCGCGCGAAGCTCGCGCGGATCGTCGTGCGCATCGTCCCCGACCAGAACGCGCAGGTGAATCTTCTCAGAGCGGGGGAGCTCAGCGTGCTCAATGTCCCCGTGGTGCGCCTCGACGAGGTGAAGCGCATGCCCACCGTCGAGATCAAACGCTACCTCGAGGCGACCTACGCGCTGGTGCAGCTCGATGAATACGGGTTCCTCCGCGAGGCCGCTGTGCGGCGGGCGCTCGACTTCGCCACCCCCAAGGCGTCGATCATTCGGAACGTCATGAAGGGTCAGGCCGAGCCGGCGGCGAGCGACATGGTGCCCAACGGCCCATGGGCCGACAAGACCCTCCACCCCCGCCCGTACGACCCGGCGCAGGCCCGCAGGCTCCTGCGCGACAGCGGCTTCACCCCGGGTCCCGGCGGGGTCCTGTCCAGGGGCGGCAAACGCCTCGAGGTGCCCCTGTGGACGCTCTCGGGCCGGGTGAACTTCGTGCAGGCGATGCAGGTCCTCGCGCAGTCCTGGCGGTCGATCGGCGTGTACACGGAGACCCACGCGGTGAGCGCCGCGGCGCTGTTTGGCCAGAACGGGCCCCAGTGGGACGGGAAGGACGCCGCATTGATCTTCACCTGGGGGCAGGGGGTCTTCCCCGAGAACAAGATCAACTGGCACTCGAGCTTCATTCCCAAGGATGCGACGGCCCCGGGGGAAAACGACGAGCGGTACAGCAACCCCGAGATGGACCGTCTATTGGAGGAGGCCGATCGGGCGGTGGACGAGGCCAGACGGCATGCGATCTACAACAGGATCCAGGAACTGGAGTACCGCGACGTGCCGGTCATCTTCCTGTACTGGCTCGTTGACAACACCGCCGTCGCCAAGACCGTGCAGGGGTATGATGTGACGACGTTTACCACAACGCCGCCCGAGGAGTGGAGCATCCGCTAGGAGGCGCGTGATGAGCTCCTATGTGGCGAAGCGGGCGGTGCAGGCCTGTGCCCTGCTGCTCTTCGTCTCCCTCGTCGGCTACGCGATCATGAGCCTCGCCCCGGGGGGTCCCCTGGCCGTCTACCTCCACAACCCCCAGGTCACCCCGGAGAAGATCGACCTCTTGCGCCACCAGCTGGGCCTGGACCGGCCCTGGTACCTGCGGTACGCCGCGTGGCTCGGGGGGCTGGTGCGTGGCCACTGGGGGTACTCGTACTACACCGGCCGGCCGGTGCTCGAGATGATCGCCGAGCGGCTTCCCGCGACGTTCACGTTGATGCTCAGCGCCTTCATCCTCGCCCTGGTCCTCTCGTTTCCGCTCGGGGTGCTCGCCGCTACCCACAAGTATTCCTGGGGCGACAACCTGTTGTCGCTCGGAGCGTTCTTCGTCTGGGCGATGCCGACGTTCTGGTTCGGCCTGATGCTCCAGATGACGCTCGCCGTCCGGTGGCACCTGCTGCCGGTGGCCGGTATTCACGATCTCGACAACAATTCGGCCCGGGACCTGCTGCGTCACCTAGCGATGCCGGCGCTGGTGCTCGGGATCGGCTCGATCGCGAGCTGGAGCCGGTACCTGCGTAGCGGCATGCTCGAGGTGCTGAGCCAGGATTACGTCCGCACGGCGTACGCGAAGGGGCTGCCCGCACGCCGCGTCGTCCGCCGCCACGTGTTGCGCAACTCGCTCCTGCCGATCGTCACGATCATGGGGCTGGACCTCCACGTGCTGTTCAGCGGCGCGGTCATCACCGAGTCGATCTTCGGGTGGCCCGGGATGGGGCGGCTCTTCCTCGCCGCGCTCAATAACCGGGATTACCCGCTGCAGATGGCGGGGCTCATGGTCAGCGCCGCCCTGCTCATCGTCGGCAACCTGCTGGCCGACCTGGCCTACGCGGTCCTGGACCCCCGGATCAGGTACCAGTAGTTGGTCCGCCGATGAACGGCCTGATCGCGACCCAGGCGGCCCCGTTCGCCCGCCGGTCCGGGCACGGCCTCTGGGCCATGGCCTGGCGTCGATTCCGCCGGCACCGGATGGCGCTGGGCGGGATCGGCGTCCTCGCGGTGATCGCCGGCAGCGCGGTCACGGCGCCGTTGATCACCTCGTCCGACCCGACCACGCTGGATCCCGATCACAGCCTGGCCCCCCCGAGCCGCGAGCACCCGCTGGGCACCGATGACCTGGGCCGGGACGAGCTCACCCGGGTGGTCTACGGGGGCCGGATCAGCCTGCTCGTCGGCCTGACGGCGATGCTGCTGGGGAGCGCGATCGGGGTCGTGATGGGATCGGCGGCCGGCTACATGGGAGGCTGGATCGATACCGCGATCATGCGGTTTGTGGACCTGATGCTGAGCTTCCCGGCGATCTTCCTGCTGCTCATCCTCATCAACTGGACGGGGGGGCGGGCTCCGGTCGCCATGATGATCGCCTACCTGGGGCTCTTCGGCTGGACGGGGCTTGCGCGCATCGTTCGCGCGGAATACCTCACGCTGCGGGCGCGGGAGTTCGTGGAAGAGGCCCGGGCGATGGGCGCGGGGGTGCGGCGGATCATCTTCCGTCACATCCTGCCCAACGCGATGGCCCCGATCCTGGTGCAGGCGGCGTTCGCCGTGGCCGGGGCCATCCTGGCGGAGGCGGCACTGGACTTCCTCGGCTTTGGCCTCCCGCCGGATATTCCGACCTGGGGCAACCTGCTGACCCAGGCGGAGGACTACATCACCACCAACCCGATCCTCGCGGTCGCCCCGGGGATCGTCATCACCCTGACCGTCGTCGCGGTGTTCTTTATCGGGGACGCGCTCCGGGACGCCCTGGACGTCCGCGCCCGCTAGCCGGCCTACTGGGTCTGGAAGATGTCGCGGTAGTGGCCCTGCCCGAAGATGAAGATGACGGAGACCCGGCCTCCGAGCGCGCCGCTCTTGTCGATGACGAACGCCACCCCGAGCTTGTCGTAGATGAGGGTCTCATCGTCCTGGTGCTTGTCGACGCTCTCCTCCTCGCCGTAGGCCAGGCGGATCGCATCCATTTCTGTTCCCGCGGTGATCCCCTTCTCAGTCTGATAGTTGTCGTCGTACGAAATGGCCAGCGCGGCCACCTTCTGGGTGGTCATGTTGACGATCACGCCGATTCGCTTGAGGGGCCAGTAATAGCCCCGG
>VBAO01000080.1:0-555 GCA_005883865.1 Candidatus Segetimicrobium genomatis | reverse complement strand
ATGGGGTTGAGTTCCTGGCCGATCTCAAGCCTCCCGAGCGCCTGGCCCGGGACGATGTCCGACCCCTGGGCAAAGGCGGGGGTGCTGAGGGCCGCGACTGCGACGAGTACTGCCACGGCGTATCCGATAACGCGCTGCATCTCTCCTGGCCTCCTCTGTGCCGCCGATCACAGCGTACGCGACCGGCCCCGGTGCTAGTATACCCATTCTTAACATATTTGCCCCAGCCGCCGGACGACTAGCCACAAATCTCAGCCTCCCGAAGGCGCGGAGCCGATCGCCTCGGGCAAGGGGGGGATTACCTTGATCCAGAAGAGCACGGAGTGTAAGATCCTGGTGGTCGCGCCCGTAGCTCAGCGGATAGAGCATCTGCCTACGGAGCAGAGGGTCGGGGGTTCAAATCCCTCCGGGCGCGCCAGGTTTTTCAGGGATGCGGTGGAGCCTCGTGCACAGAGCGTAGGCCTGCGGATCACGTGGGCAGGCACCCGTCACGATCAGCGAGGACGCGCCGCCATTCCAGATGAAGTCGACGCTCCCCCCATAACTGCCGGCGGC
>VBAO01000079.1:3461-8515 GCA_005883865.1 Candidatus Segetimicrobium genomatis | reverse complement strand
TCCGAGCGGCCGGATCACCACGTCCGGGTGGGCGGCGGTCGCAGCCGCGACCGCCGCCGGGGTCTCGTACCCCGCGAGCGATCGGCGGAGGTCGTACGCGTCGCCGGCGAGCCGGTACCCGCACGAGGCAAAGAACGCCAGCGCTCCGGTCGCGAGGGGGATTCCGGGGAGGAAGTGATCGGGGTCGCCGCCGAGCACGGCGCGGCGACGTCCGCGGGCGCGCAGGTAGCCTTCCGCCTGCCGCAGGAGCGCCCGCCCGACGCCGCGGCGCTGGGACGCCGGATGGACCGCCAGGAGGCTGATCCAGCCGCGGTCCGGGAGCACCCCGTCCGCGGCGAGCGGTTCCCGGGCGATCTTCGCGAGACAGATCCCGATCACTCCCGCGGGAGCCGGCCGGTGCGCCACCCAGCACCCTTGCGGGTCGAAGTGGGGGTCCGCGATCGCGTTCTGCACGAACAGTTCCCGGGAGAGCGGGAACCGGTCGCCGAGCGCGGCGTTCCACACGTCGAGCACCTCGGGCAGCATCTCCTGACGGTAGGCGGCGACCGCCGGGCCGGCGCTCACGCGACTGTGACCTCAAGATCCACTTCGAACAGGCGCTCCCAGGGAAACCCGACCTTCGTGATGGTGATCCGCCTGCCGAAGCACCGCTCGAGCGGAGGCACATACTCGCGCTCGAGCCACGCCCGTGCCGCCTCAACGCATGGGCCCTGCGCGGGGCCGAGGCGGTGGGGGGCGGCGCCGGGATACCGCGGCACGATCTCGGAGGCGAGCCGCTGCCGGACCCCGGCCTGGTAGGCCCAGTCGTCCAGAAAGCGCAGAATGGTGAACGATTGGGCCCCCGGCCCGGACGGAAGGAGCAGCTGGGCCAGTACCATCCCGATCGTGTTGCTGGACGTGTTCCATCCCCCGAACGCCAGCGCCCCGTATGCCCCGGGCACCTCCAGGAGGCGCTGGACGAGCGTCCGGTCGGCCCCGTTGCTGTAACGGACATCCGCGATGCCGAACCGCTGCCCTCGGGCGGCGGCGGAGGCCACCGCCCGAAGAAACGGGGCCAGGAGGTCCGCGTCATACGGCTCCTGCGCGGGGGCCTCCTCCTGGGCGCCGGGGAAGTTGTGGACGAACAGCGTCACGGCCTCTCCGGCCTCCACGCGGCGGCACCCGGTCGTCGCGATGTGCGAAGTGACCGTCCGGTCGAGGCTCTGCCCTTCGTACCGGGGAATCGCGTCGCGATTCTCGGGGTAGGCGTACACCACCCGGATGGCGGGAGCCTGCCCGGTCGCGGCCAGGATCGCCCGCGCCAGCAACCGGACCGCCAGCTCATCGGTCCCGTAGGTAACGTCAGGCCGAACTCCGCGGCGTCGTCCTGGCCGATCAGGAGGCCGTCGAGGTCGCCCCGCCCGGCCTGGTCGACGAGGGAGAGCACCACGGTGAGGTTCCGGGCCCGCCGGGCCGTCATATCGGCCAGGACCTTCCGGGGGACCGCCGCCTGCGCGTCCGCGGCCCGCCGCCGGGAGTCCGGATCTCCCGTCTGCGCGAACCGGTCCGCGTGATAACTGTACGCGAAGATCTGGGGCCCATACTCGGCCCAATACTCCGGCTCCTCGCTGGCGTCGGGCGCAGACGGCAGCCGCAGGTTGCTCGCCGAGAGCCACAGGCGCCGGTCCGGCGCCCGACGCCGCAGGCCGGCAAACTTCCCGGCGAGCGCCAGACACCGATCCAGCGACTCGTCGCCGATCCGCGACGGGACGAGCCCGCCGTAGATCAACAGCTCGGCGGAGGCGATCAGGAGATCGGCCTCCGCCCCTCCGGCGTCGATCCACGCCCACAACGCCTCGACATCGGCCGGGAGCCTGCGGGCGCCGAGGAGGGCGCGGGGAGGGGTCGCCACCTCGACCCCGGCGATCGCCGCGAGATGGAGGAACGCCCCCCGCTTCACCGGCCGGTCGTCCAGCGGGAGGAACGCGATCCGCATGCCGCGCTACCTGACCGCTCCGATGGTGATCCCCCGGAGGAAGTACCGTTGGAGCGCCAGGAACACCACGATCATCGGCAGGGTCATCATCACCGCGCCGGCGGCGACGTACCGGGTATTGTGCGCGAACAAGCCGGAGAGGTTGAGGAGACCGACGGCCAGCGGGTACTTCTCCGGCGATTTGAGGACGATGAGGGGCCACAGAAACGAGTTCCAGTAGGCGGAGAACTCGACGATCGCCAGGGTGGCGAGCGCGGGGGCGACGAGCGGGAGCATGATCTGTCCCCACAGGCGCAGCTCTCCTGCGCCGTCGATGCGGGCCGCGTCTTCGATCTCGAGGGGGATCACGAGGTACGCCTGCCGGAGGAGGAAGATGCCGAACACGCTCGCCGCGCTCGGGAGGTACACCGCGGCAAAGGTGTCGATCAGGTGGAGCCGCATCATCGTCACGAAGTTGAGGATCAGCCCCACGTGCTGGGGCAGCATCAGGCTCCCCACGATCGCATAGAAGATCGCGTCCCGCCCGGGGAAGCGCATCCGCGCCAGCGGGTACCCGGCGAGCGCGCTCGTCGCCACGGTCAACGTGATGCCCATCCCGGTGAGGTACACGGTGTTGAGGAAGAACCGGCCGATCGGCATCGTCTCCCAGACGCCCACATAGTTGGCCAGCGTCGGCGGGCGCGGCACGATCACCGGCGGAAACGAGAAGACGGCGCCGCTTCCCCGCAGCGAGGTCGCGAGCAGCCAGACAAAGGGAAAGGCCGTGACGGCCGCCACGAGGGCCAGCCCCGCGTATTCGACGGCGGCGCTCAACCGGCGCCGGGTGGAGCGGCGCGTCTCAGTAATACGCGAGTCCCCCCTCCCGGAGGAGCTTGAAGTTCGCCACCGACAGGCCGATGGTCACGGCGGCCAGGACCACCCCGATCGCGGCCGCGTACCCGAGGTGGAGGGCGCCGAACGCCTGGTCGAACATGTAGTAGAACATCGTGTACGTCGCGTAGATCGGCCCGCCGCCGGTCATCACGTAGACCTCCTCGAAGACCCGCAGCGCGGAGATCGCCGAGAGCGTGGTCGCCAGCAAGATGCTCGGCCGCAGGAGGGGCAGCGTCACCCGCCACAACTGCTGCGCCGGTCCCGCGCCGTCGATCGCGGCGGCCTCCGCGAAGGTCGGCGGGATGGCCTCCAGCCCCGCGAGATAGATCACCATGTAATACCCGAGGCCCTTCCACAGGGTGACGAACATGACCGCGTAGAGGGCGATCCCCGGATCCGAGAGCCAGTGCACGGGCCCGTGGAGCAGCCGCAACTGGAGGAGGAGATAGTTGACGAGGCCGGCGTCGTCATACAGCCACCGCCACAGCATTCCGACGACCACGATCGACGTGACGACCGGGAGGTAGTACGCGGCCCGAAGCCACCCCAGCCCCCGCGCCGAGCGGTGCACCCAGAGGGCCAGCAGGATGGCGCATCCCTGGAGGACGGGGACGACCGCCAGATACGTCACGCTGTTCTCGAGCGCGATCCAAAAATACCGGTCGCTCCACAGCGCGCGGAAGTTCGCGAGGCCCGCGAACCGGGGGGGAGCGATCACGTTGTACTCGAACAGGCTCAGGACGGTGCCGAGCGCGACCGGGTAAAACGTGAACGCGGCCAGCAGCCCGAGCGCCGGCAGGAGGAACAGGTACGGGGTCAGGATGCGGCGGATCGCCGGGGCCCGGCGCGACCGCGCTACAGCTTGCCGTTCCACTCCCCCACCGCCCAGTCGAGGGCCTGCTGTGGGGTCATCCGGCCGAAGAACGCGCGCTCGACCGCCTCCCGAAACACCCGGAAGAGGTCATCGCTGTGCGGGACGGCCACGGTGAGGTCGCGGGCGCTCCCCAGCTCGCGCGCGGCGATCACCCGGGCCCGCTCCTCGGGAGTCGCGCCCCCGCGGGTAAAATACGGATCCGCCGCCGCCCCCCGCGTGGACGGGAAGATCACCACCAGGTGGCAGAAGGCCAGCTGGTTGGGGTCGTTCGTGACGAACAGGGCGAACTCGACCGCCTCCGGCCGGTGGCGGCTCGCGAGGGGGACCGCGAGCGACATCGTGGGCAGGTCGAGGATCCGGCCCCGGCCGAGGGGGTAGGGGGCCACGGCGGTGTCCCGGTAGACATCCGGGCTGTCCGTCCGGACGCGGAGGAGGAACTGGGGCCCGGTGGTGAGCATGGCCAGCTGCCCCGCCGCGTACCGCTCGGTGGCGCCGAGGTACCCGCGCTGCAGCGTGTCCCTGGGAAACACGTCCCGCGCGAACAGGGCGACGTACCGGGCAAGCACGCGGACGTGGTCGGGGCCGTTGAAGACGGCGCGGTGGCCGTCGGGGCTGAGGATCGGGAGGCCGTCCTCCTGGAACACCCTGAGGAACCGGATGCCGTCCACGTTGGGCATGAACCCGTAGACGCCCGTCCGCTCCTTGATGGCCGTCGCCGCCTGGATGAAGGCCTCCTCGGACGCCGGGGGATGGGCGGGATCCAATCCGGCGCGGCGGAACAGCGCGCGATTGTACGCGAGCACGTTGGGCACGACATACCACGGAATCCCGTAGACCCTGCCGAGGTACCGGGTCGCGCCCCAGATGTTCGGGAAGTAGCGGGCGCGCGCGGCCGGCGGGACCGCGGCGTCCAGATCGGCGAGGGCGTGCGCCTGCGCCAGCCGCAACGCCCCCTCGGTGTTGAGGTTCACCACGTCGGGGCTCACCCCGCCGGCGATCGCGGCCAGCAACTTCTGGTCGATGGCCTGCGCCGGCACGTCGATCCACCGGATCGCCACGCCGGGATGATCGTGCTCGTAGCGATTGATCAGGCCCTGGATGTACCCGGTGAAAAACGGCTGGAGGGAGATCGTCCAGAACTCGACCCGCGCCTGGGGAGCGGCCCGAGCGACACCGGAGGCGAGCAGGAGGGCCATCACGAGCGCGACGAGGCTGCGGGTCATGGCGCGACTGGAGTGGGCCACTCTCTGCCGGGTTCGCCGCGCGCGCGGCGGCTTCCTGCGGGATCGCGGGCGGGCCCACCGAGGGATCCGGGGCGCCCCGGTGCGAACA
>VBAO01000079.1:0-3437 GCA_005883865.1 Candidatus Segetimicrobium genomatis | reverse complement strand
AGCCACCCGAGGGATCGGCCGAGGCATCGCGACCGCCCTGGCCGGCGGGGGAGCCGACATCGTCGCCGTGGGCCGTCACCCGGCGGATGCGCTCGCGAGGGACGTGGAATCCCTCGGGAGACGGTGCCACGCCGTGGCCGCCGATCTCGCAGATCCGGCGCAGGTCGAGACGGTGATCCCCCGCGCGGTCGCCGCGGCGGGGCGCGTGGACATCCTCGTGAACAACGCCGGCATCGCCACGCGCGGGCCCGCGCTCGACGTGCCCGCCGAGGCCTGGCACCGCGTGCTCCAGGTCAACCTCCACGCCGTGTTCCGGCTGTGCCAGACCGCCGCCAGGGAGATGCTCCCGCGCCGGCGGGGAAAGATCATCAACGTGGCGTCGCTGATGAGCTTCGAAGGCGGGATCCTGGTGAGCCCGTACACGGCCAGCAAGGGCGCGGTGGGACAACTGACCAAGGCCCTTGCCAACGAATGGGCTTCCCAGGGCATCAACGTCAACGCGATCGCCCCGGGGTACATCGCCACCGATCTCACCCGCCCGCTGCAGGAGGACACGACGCGCAACCCCGCGATCCTCGCCCGGATCCCTGCCGGCCGGTGGGGACGGCCGGAGGACCTCGGGGGCGCGGCCGTCTTTCTCGCCTCACGCGCCTCGGACTATGTCCACGGGACCTTGTTGGCCGTCGACGGGGGATGGCTGGCGCGGTAACCCGGGTCCGGCTCCGGTCTGCCTGGGGCCCGGCGCTCGACTGGCTGGTGCTCCTGGGCGTGCTGGGGCTCATCGCCCGGATGGCGTTTGGAGGAGTCACCTTCGTGCCGGCCGCCGGGTTCGCGCAGAACCGGCTGCCGCTGCTCTGGTTTGAACAGGCGGTGGCGCTGGTCGGGGCAGGCGCTCTGGGGCGCTGGCTGCTGGCCGGCGGCCGCGCGCTCCCGGGGGCGCTCCTCGGGACGCTGGCCGCGGCGACCGCGCTCGCCCTCCTCTCGCTCGTCACCACCACGGACCGGTACGCGACCCGGGAGGCGGTGTTCCTTCTCGTGGCCCTCGTGGTGGCGGCGCTTGCGGTGGCGATGACCGCCACCGACGGAACCAGGGCGCGGGCGTTCCTCGCGGGGCTCGCGCTCATGAGCGCCGCCGAAGCGATCATCGGGTTGGGTCAGTACGCGAGCGGCGCGGCCACCCCGGCGTACTGGCTCAGCCACGCCTTCGCCGGGGCGATCCGGACCCGGATCCACGGCACCTTCGGCAACCCGAACGTCCTGGCGAGCTTCTTGCTCGTCGGGATCGGGGCGACGGCGCTGCTCGCGGTCGACCTCACGGGGCGGAGGCGCCTCGTGGCGATCGGGGCGCTCGCCGTGGAGATCGCCGCCCTCGCCCTCACGTACTCCCGCGGCGGGTATGCGGGCCTCGCCGCGTTCGCGTGTGCCTTCGCCCTGCTCCTCTGGCCGGTCCGCCGCCGCGCCTGGGCCGTCCTGCTCACGATCACCCTGGTGGCCGGGGTTGCCGCGGTCGCCCTGCCATCGGTCGGCCGCAGGGCGGGGAGCGTCAGCCTCGACCCGGAGGATACGGCCCAAAGCCGCTTGTTCATCTGGCGCACCGCCCTCCACATGTGGCGGACGCATGCGGCCTGGGGGACCGGGATCGGGACGTTCAACGCCGTGTATCCCTCGTACAGACCCCCCGGGGTCCTGGCGACCTACGCCGTGCTGAGGATCCCGGGATCGGCGCACAACGATTACCTCCAGTTGCTCGCCGAGGTGGGCGTCGCCGGCACCGCACTCGCGGCGCTCGCGCTCGCGTGGGGAGTGGGGCGGGCGGCGGGCCGGTATCGCCGCGGCGGGCCCACCGATCAGATCTGGCTCGGGACCTGGGGCGCGACGTGCGCCGCGGTCGGCGTCACCAGCCTGGTCGATTCGACCCTATCGGTAATTCCGAACGCGGTCATGGTCGCGGGGTTCACCGCCGCCGTCGCCGCCCAGGCCTCCCTGGATCACCCCCCGCTTCGATTCTGGAAGCGGGTGCTCGCCCTGCCGCTCGCCGCCGTCCTGGCCGGCCTGCCTCCGGTGCTCGTCCCCCTGGCGCGGGCCTCCGTGCTCGACGCGGAGGCCCACCGCGACGTCAAAGCCGGACGGTACGCCGACGCCGTGGACGCGTTCCGCCGGGCGGCGGCCGCCGACCCTCTGAACGGGGAGGCGCTGCCATACTTCGGCGACCTCCTGGCGGACCTCTACCTCCGGAGAATCGACACCAGCCTGGGGGGGTGGCGGACGGCGCGGGCGCGTGCTGAGGACCTGTACGTCCGGGCCGGGCGCCTGAGCCCCTGGGACGGCTACGCCCGCGCGGCCCTCGGCCGGCTCCGCCGAGCCGAGGGCCGCTACCCGGAAGCGGCGGCCGCATTCCGCGAGGCCGTGTCCCTCGATCCGTACTCCCCCCGCTACCGGTTCTGGCTCGGAGAGGCGCTCTTGTCGGCGGGCGACCGCCGCGGGGCGGTGGGGCCGCTTCGCGAGGCCGCTCGGCTCTACCCGATCGAGCTCCTGGTCATCGAGCACCACGTAGGACACGACACCGTGTATGCGCAGGACCAGACCGACCTGGGCGAGGCGCACCGCCTCCTCGCACAATTGGGAGAGGAGGCGCCCTAGGAACCTTGAATGTTTGATCGACGGTCGGGCTTGGTAAATACTAGGTGCCGTAGCGCGGCCTCCGTAATCGGATGTCCGAACGCCGAGGGGGCCGGGAGGAAAGATGATGAGGTCCCTGGTCATCGCGGGGTTGGTGGTCGTGCTCGCAGTCGTGGTGGCGGCCCAGTCGCAGGCGCCGACCGGGTTCGACAACAAGAGCAACGGCATGGTGGACGACACCACCCACCAGGCCGACCAGGCGAAGTTCGACGAGGTGGAGGGGCTGGACGATGGGCTCGGCCCCCTCTACAACGCCCAGTCCTGCCGCGAGTGTCACCAGAGTCCGGTCTCGGGCGCGGCCAGCCAGGTCGCCGAGTTGCGCGTGGGACATCGCGCCGGCGGGCGGTTCCTCAATCCCGAGATTCCCATCGCGCACGGGACCGTCGTCATCACCGGCCGCTCGCTCGTGAACGATCGGGCCATCTGTCCCAACGGCCAGTTCCCAACCTCGGAGATTCAGGAACGCGTGCCCGCGACGGAGACCATTCGCACCCTCCGGATGGCGCTCAACCTCCTGGGGGACGGCTTCGTGGAAGCGGTCGCGGACGAGACGCTGATCGACCTGGCGCGCCAGCAGGCGGCGCGGACCAGGGGCAGGATCCACGGCCAGGTGCTCTACGTCCCGATCGTGGAGGCGCCGGGCAACACCCGGGTCGGTCGGTTCGGCTGGAAGGATCAACATGCGAGCCTGCTGTCGTTCGCCGGCGACGCCTACCTGAACGAGATGGGCATCACGAGCCGGCTGTTCCCGGACGAGG
>VBAO01000010.1 GCA_005883865.1 Candidatus Segetimicrobium genomatis | reverse complement strand
CGGCGCGGCGGGAGACGTACTATTGACGACCGGATCGCCGGCCTGGAGCGCGGTGTTATGGTCCATGGTGACGTTGGCAGCCGCGCCGGTATCCATCCCCAGGAGCACCCCGCCCGGCTGATACCACGTGTGGGGTATATCGGAGAACGCGCCGATATCATAAAAGAGGTTATTCTGAATGAGGACCCGCTGGGTCTGCCCGCTCGGGTAGTTGTCGTCCGTCCCGTGGATCAGGATGCCTTGAGTCGTGTGGCGGACGATGTTATGCGTGAACGTGACGTCTTCGACCGTACACCATGGACAGCCACCGCTCTGGTTTCGCGGAGTGAAGAGAACGGCGAATCCGTCCTGTCCGCCGGGCCAATTGTCCTCAAAGACGTTCCCGTCCACCAGGACGCGGCGGGCGTTCTTCAGCTCGAAGAGGTTCTTGACCAACCACTGGGTTCCGGCGTACGCGGGATCGCCGGGTCGCCACGACAGGGGCTTCGCGAAGTGGTTGCCCCGGATCTCGATGTCGGCGGGCACGAGGTTCTGGATCGACGGGTCCTCTCCACCAAAGTTGATGTTCTCCCCGCTCGCCTCCAGATAATTGTTGGCGATCTTGAAAGGGCCTGAACCGTCGATCCCCCTAATCGCCTGGGTATCCATGCCGGGCGCTTTGAAATCCGAGAGATACGAGTCGATCACGGCCGTCGACATGGAGTTCAGGACGATGCCCCATGCGCCTCCCGCCGCCGGGTCGCCGTGGATATAGCACCGGTCGAAGATGAGGTTGTGTGCGTCGCTCCCGAGCGTGATCAGGCTCAAGAGGAACGTGCTGGGGACGGGGGTCACCTCGACCCCGATGAACCGGAAGTGGTGGGCGCCGGATGCCGTGAGGATCGCGGAGTTCCACGAGGGCAGGCCGGCCACAATCTTCGGCATCGACGGCGCGTACGAGGGGTCGATCCGGCCGCCCGGCGGGGGCAGGGCGTTATCGGGCGCGCTGCTCCGCACGATGATCCACCCGGCTCCCGGTTTGTTGGGGAGCGTAAACGGTCCTGTGAACGTCGCGCCCGCCTGAAGCGTGATGACATCGCCCGGGTTGGCCGCGTCGAGGGCAGCCTGGAAATCCCCGCCGGCCGGGACAGCGATGGTCTGTCCAGTTGGGGGGGTGTAGGTCGTGTCGAGGAATACTTGAGGACCTGCCGGAAGCACGGCCTGGGCGACGAGTGGTGCCGGAGGTAGGGCAGGTAGGCCAGCCGCTGTAACGGTCCCGAGGAACCATGGCACGCAAATGCGAACACATGTTCCGAATGCCCGAAATGACAATCTGACCTCCCCTCCGGCGTGGTCGAGCCGGACCGCCTCCCTCCCCTTGGGACTTACGGGGTGCCATCCCCGGTTTTGGTGAAAATTTGGCGAAAATAAAAACGGGAGGCGGTATCCCCCCTCCATTCCACTTAGCCGCCGGCCGGGAGTATCCCTGCAGAGTTCCGGTAAATTTAGTCCGCTGGCCGCGCGCCGCCGCTCGAAAGCGCAATCGTCTGCAGCGCATGCTTGACGCGGTCCAGAGCTCGGTTGGCGTCGCCGGAGGCGCCGTAGCTGCTGAGGGGATGCACCGCGCCGCGATGGGTCACGGCGGTCAGCGTCCACTGCTGGTCCCCGGGCGCCTGCTCGAGCACGATGCTCTCGACGTAATCGAGGTTGATCAACTGTGCTCTGTCCGTGATATCCAGCCACATCGCTCCGCCCCCCTGTGCGTTGCTCGACATACGGGTGCTGGTTCCCCCACCCGCGTCGTTGGACGCCGATCTGCCGTGCTGGTAGAGTAGAGGTTAGGCGGCACCGCGGGGCGACCTAATGTCGAAGTCAGTGCGCGCGAAGGCCGGTCTTCCATGGCCCGTAACCGGCGTCTACTGCTGCGACAAGTGCCACACCGAGCAGGCGGAGCAAGCAGGGACGATTGCGGCGCGCTGCGCCGCCCCCCGTGGCGTCCGCCAGCAGCCGTGCAACGGGGCCTATTACGTCCTGATCGAGCCGAGTGGTCCTGACGACCGCAACATTCCGGCGCCGTGAAGGGTGGCCGGAGGCCGCGGAGCGATCTTCATACCGGGGTGCCTCGGATCTCGGCCGCCAACCGCGAGACCACCGTGTCCAGGCGCTGATAGATGGTGCGACAGGCCGCGGGGTCGGAGAAGCGGAGTTCCGCCCGACGTCGTCCCTGGGTCACGACGCCGCTCGAGACGTTCCAATGCCGCTTGATGATCGCGTTGATGCCCGCGAGGACAGCCGGCGTGCCCTGGAGGGTAAAGCTCCCGTTCCGCCGGCGGTGGGGGGATCCACGGGAGATTCGATCCCCATCGACATAGCCGCGGAGGAATGACGGGACGAACTCCCTCGGGAGATCATCCAGCACGCCCGGATCTTCACCATAGAGATCCGACGGGATGCCCCAGGGGACCAGGGCCTTACAGAGAGCCTGATCGCGCAGGTAGCCTTGCCACCCAACGATGCTGCTGCGGCAGAACTCGGCCCGCATGTGCCCTGCCACGAGGTCCGCTGGGAGAGCGGCGAGGCTGTCGGGAGGCTCCTCGCCGATTGTCACGACGAGGGTGGACGAGGTGCCCTGCCCCATGATCTGGCCGGTCGCCGTGAGGAAGCCGCACCAGTACATCTGCACGTCCGCCGGGGCTTTGCCAGCGCCCACATGGCGGGTCCGGATGAGGTCAACGGGATCAGAGAGCCGCGGATGCTCGGTGGGAGCCAGGAGGCGCTTCACGAGGGCGACAGGGATTTGGTAGGCGTCCGCGATTTCGGTCGCATCTCGACCCTTGCGGGCGGCAGCCCGAATCTTGTGAGTGCGCGCCTGCCACTCGGGATCCGGCCGATGCGGACCTCGCATTCCCAACTGGTCTTACAGACCCTCCGTTTCGGCTCTCTCGGCGGGCTCGGCCGGTGTGGCTTGGGCCGCGGCCTCGTCCGGTGTCGACGCGGACTTCCGGGCATGCTTTCGGGCGAGTTTGGCTTCGCGCTTCGCCTTTTGCTTCTGCTCCCTTGCGCGCTTCGCGGCGCTGTAACGAGGTCGGGCCATCGTCACGCCCCCTCGATTCGGATACAACCAGTATATCAGGTCACGCGCCGATATGCTTGATTTTGCAAGGGGCAACGCGGGGTGATCGAGCGATCGGCGCGCGCCATTTGAAACACCGACGAATTTGGGGTATTGTCCAAGACGTCATTCTTGCGAGACCCTGATGACCTGGACGCCGTCTGATCTCAACCCTCCCACCCGGTTGTTGTGTGGGACAGGCCCCACCAATCCGGACCCTCGGGTGCTGCGGGCCCTGTCCGCGCCTGTGCTGGGACAGTTCGACCCGGACTTTACGGCGATCATGACCGATGTCATGGAGCTCGAGCGGGTCGTGTTCCGCACGGCCAATCCGCGGACGTACGCGGTGTCGGGAACCGGCCGGGCCGGCATGGAAGCCGCGGTGGCCTCCCTGGTCGAGCCCGGGGATCCCGTCCTGGTGGGAAACTGCGGCCGGTTCGGTGACCTGTTTGTCGAGCTGGCCACCCGGTATGGGGGCGACGTGAGGCAGGTGACGGCCGAGTGGGGCCGGGTCATTGATCCCGAGCAACTCGAAGCCGCCATCAAGCGCGCCCGCCCAAAGATCGCGGCCATCGTCCACGGGGAAACGTCCACCGGGATGTGGCAGCCCCTCGAAGAGATCAGCCGCGTGTGCCGCGCGCACGAGGTGCTGCTGGTCGTCGACGCGGTCGTCACGTTGGGGGGAGTCCCCGTCGAGGTGGATGCCTGGCATCTTGACGTCTGCTC
>VBAO01000009.1 GCA_005883865.1 Candidatus Segetimicrobium genomatis | reverse complement strand
ATGACCACCGCGATGAGCCGCATCGAATCCTGCCGCGCCGTTGCCACGACGTCAAACCCCGCCTCATCGGTGAACCCGGTCTTCAACCCGTCCACGCGGGGATCGCGGAACACCAGGTTGTTCCAGTTCGCCTGACGGATGCGGCCGTAGGTCATGTAGCGGGGGCTGGTGTAGGTGACCGCCTCCGGGAAGGTCACCAGGATCTCCCGGGCCAGCAATCCCATGTCCCAGGCGCTGGTGTACTCCCCCGGACGCGGAAGCCCGTGGGGGGTCACAAAGTGCGTGTCGTGCATCCCCAGGCGGGCCGCCGTGGCATTCATCTCCTCGACGAATTGCTCATCCGACCCCGCCAGGGTTTCGGCGAGCGTCTCGGCCGCATCGTTGCCGGAGGCCACCATCAGTCCCTCGAGCAGCTGCTCGACGGTCACGGTGTCCCCGACATTCAAGAACATCCGGCTGCTGCCCGGCGTCCGCCCGATCCGCCAAGCCTCTTCGCTGACCGTCACCTCGCCCGCCAGCGTGAGCCGGCGGGTCTTGATGGCCTGAAGGGTCAGGTAGAAGGTCATGAGCTTGTCGAGGCTCGCCGGAGGACGGCGCCGGTGGGGGTCGGCGGAGGTCAGGACCTGCCCCGTCGAGACCTCCATCAGCACGGTCGAGGGCGGACCGAGCGGTCCGGTCTCCCCACCCGCAGCCGCGCTCGCCGCTGCATCCAGCCGCGGCGCCGCCCCGGCCGTGGCCAGCGCCGCGGTCGCGACGGACAGCGCCGCGCCGATCCAGCGCGCGCGCCTTCGTGTCACCGGGTCCGCTCCATCACGAGGAGGCCACGCAACCCATCCCCGCGGTCGAGCGCGGCCACCGCCTCGTTGACCCGGTCGAGGGGATATGTCGCCGTCACCAGTTCGTCCAGCAACAGCCGTTTGCCGTAGTAGAGTTCGAGCAACCGAGGGATATCGGCCCGAAGGCGCGCGGACCCGTAGAAACAGGCGCGCAGGGTTTTTTCGTTGAGCACGAACGCCGGACCGCCGACCGTGTACTCCGCCTTGGCCGCCGGCAGCCCGACGGCGACCGCCACCCCTCCTCGGGCCAGGCACTCAACCGCCTGGCGGACGACGGGGGCCCGCCCGATCACCTCGAAGGCATAGTCGGCCCCGCCCCGGGTCAGGCTTTGGATCACCCGCACCGGGTCCTCCTCCCGCGCGTTGACGGTGTGTGTGGCACCGAACCGGCGGGCGGCCTCGAGCCGGTGATCCAGCAGGTCGACGGCAATGATCATGGCGGCGCCGGCGATGCTCGCGCCCTGCACCACGTTGAGCCCCACGCCGCCGGTGCCAAACACGGCCACACTCGCCCCGGGCGGCACACGGGCGGTATTGACCACCGCCCCCACCCCGGTCGTCACCGCGCACCCGAGCAGGGCCGCCACGGTGAGCGGCACCTCTTCACTGATCCGCAGCACCCCGGACTCGGGGACCACCGCCCGCTCCGCCCACGAAGCGACGCAGGTGAAGTGGTGCAGCTCCTGGCCGCGCCACCGCAGCCGGGTCGTGCCGTCGGGCATCTTTCCCCGGACCCGGTATCGCATCTCGCAGAGGTGCGGCCGCCCGGCATCGCAGTACCGGCACCGGCCGCAGGACGGAGCGAACAACAGCACGACGTGGTCGCCCGGACGGACGGAGCCCACCCCGTCGCCGACCGCCTCGACCACACCGGCGGCTTCGTGCCCCAAGACGACCGGGAGCGGAAACGCCAGATCCCCCTTGATGTAGTGGAGGTCGCTGTGGCAGACCCCGGTCGCGACGATCCGGACCTCGACCTCGCCGGGCCGGGGCCCCTCGAGCTCCACGGTCTCGACGGCAAGCGGCTTTCCCACCTCATAGAGAATCGCGGCGCGCACGCCTTCTCACTCCTCCCCGGATCCGTCGATGAACTCTTCCGCTTTCATCTTGAGATTCCTCCGATTGAGATTCCTCCGGAAAAAACCCGGTGCATTCCGCGAGAAGATTGCAGGAGATCCGCAATCACCTTTCGAATCACTCGGTGCCAAATGCAGTGACGAATCCAGGGCTCCCGGAGCCCATGCGACGGAGGGGGACGCATGGAACTGCGCGAGTATGTCCATAAGCTCACCGATTTCATCTGGGATCGCGAGCACAAGACCCAAAAGGCGGCCGACGCCGCCATCCTCAGCTACGTGCAGGACGCCGTCATCGCCGAGTTGGAGTACCGGCGCCGGATGTCCGATCTCGACCGCAGGATCGCCGAACTCGAGCTGCTGGCGGGGGCCGGGGTCCCTTCCTGATCCTCGAGACGGTCCAAATCCTCGGGGCGGTCCATAAGGACACAGAGTCCGGTCATCGGCCACCCGAGGCCGAGGGGGGCGTTTCTACCCCGCAGCCCTGACGGCCGCCCGCTCGAGAGCCTCATCGGGCAGGGTGTGCGTGAAGAGGTCGGGGCGCACCGCCGTGGCGAGGATTTCGAGACCGTCGACGAGCCGTGGGCCGGGGCGATTGAAATATGACGAGGCATCGGTGACGTAGACTCGGTCGCGTCGAACCGCGGGAAGGTCGTGCCATCCCGGACGCCCGGAGACCAGACCGACCTCGGCCCGCGTCCGGCGGATGTCGAAGCCGCAGGGCATCAGCATGAGGATGTCCGGCTGCGCGTCCAGGATCGCCTCCCACTCGACGGTCAGGGAGGGCTCGCGGCTTCTGCCCAGCACATCGAGGCCTCCCGCGAGGGCCACCATCTCGGGGATCCAGTGCCCTCCGATGTAGATCGGATCGAGCCACTCCAGGCACGCGACCCGGGGACGCGGCCCGCCGGCGCGCCCCTCAATGGCGCCGATGCGGGCCCGCAGCCGGGCAACGACCGCTGCCGCCTCCCGCTTCGCGCCGGCCAGCTCCCCGACCAGGAGGATGTTGTCCAGGACGTCGAGCAACCCCCGCGGCTCGAGGGAAACGATCCTCGTCTCCGCGTCCAGGAGCCTGGCCGCCTGCCTCACGAGCGTGTATGAGGGCGCGCACACGGCGCAGAGTTCCTGGGTCAGGATCAGATCGGGCTTCAGGCGCGCGAGCGAGGACGCGTCCAGGTGATAGACGCTTGTGCCCCGGTGCACCGCGCCCCGAATCTGCCGGTCGATCGCCCGGCTGGACTCGGCCGCGGTCACGATCGCCCCGCTCAGCACCGGCTTGCCCCGGACCTCGGGCGGGAAGTCGCAGTCGTGGGAGACGCCGACCAGCGCGTCCGCCAGCCCCAGCGCGCACACGATTTCGGTGGTGCTGGGCAGGAGGGAAACGATCCTGGGAGGGTGGGATGCCATCGATCCTGCGCCGGGGATAGTCTACCACACGAGCTCCACCCAACGTCCGCCAGACATCACGTCACCACCACAGGGGGGGTCCGATGGCAACGGATGAGCTCTGCTGGACACCGGGAACCGAACTGGCGCGCATGGTGCGGGCGAAGGACGTCTCGCCCGTCGACATCGTCGAGGCGTTCCTCGAACGGATCGCGCGGATCAACCCCCGGATCAACGCGTACTGCACCGTGACGGCGGATCAGGCGCGGGCGGCCGCGCGGGCGGCGGAGGCCGCCGCCGGCCGGGGCGAGCGTCTGGGGCCGCTGCATGGAGTGCCGTTCTCGCTCAAGGACCTGACCCCCACCAAGGGGATCCGCACGACCATGGGGTCGAAGATCTTCGAGCACGCCGTGCCCCAGGAGGACGCCGTCCTCGCCGCACGGCTGCGCGACGCCGGCGGGATCCTGCTCGGCAAG
>VBAO01000008.1 GCA_005883865.1 Candidatus Segetimicrobium genomatis | reverse complement strand
GCGAGGCGTTCGTCGGGTCGGTCACGTGGACCCCGCCCGCCGGCCCCCCGGTGAGCCACCAGATCAGCCACGAGTCGATCGTGCCGAAGCAGACCTCGCCGCGCTCGGCGTGGGCCCGCACCCCCGGGACGTTGTCGAGCACCCACGCGGCCTTGAGCGCCGAGAAATAGGTGGCGATCGGCAGGCCGGTGCGCGACCGGACGAACGGCTCCACGCCCCGGTCGACGAGCGCCTGGCAGGCGGAGCGGGTTCGGGTGTCCTGCCAGACGATCGCCCGGTAGACGGGCCGCCCCGTCCGGCGGTCCCAGAGCACGGTCGTCTCCCGCTGGTTGGTCACCCCCACGGCCGCGATCCGGCGCGCGCGGGGCCCGCCGGCCTGGGCCAGGGCGTCCCGGATGACGCTCGCGGTGGCCTCCCAGATCTCTTCGGGATCGTGTTCCACCCATCCGGGCTCAGGAGTCAGCTGGGCGTGCTCGCGGTACGCCGTCGCCCGCGGCTCGCCGGAGGCGTCGAAGAGGATGCACCGGGTCCCGGTCGTCCCCTGGTCGACCGCCGCGACAAGGGGACCGGCGCCGGCCGGCGCATCGGACCCACCGGAGCGGGGCATCGATGAAAGCCTCGGAGGCCGTGAGGTCAGGCGACGCCCATCGTCCGGTTGTACACGCCGATCGCCTGGTCGACGCCTTTCGCCGCATCGTCGAGCACCTGCTTCGTGGGCCGCCCGCCGACGACCACCGCCTCGATCGCATCCTCGATCTTCTGCCGGGCCTCCGGGAAGACCCCGAGGAGGGCCCCCTGCGTCGCCCGGTTGATCGGGCTGCTGCGCAGTTCACTGACCGCGGTCAGGAACTGCGGGTTCCTGGCGAGCGTCTCCTGCGCGATCTGCTCGCGGTACGCGTCCTTCCGGATCGGAAAGTACCCGGTCCCGGCATGCCAGGCGGCCTGCTGCGCCGGCGCCGTGATGAACTTCACGAACTCCCACGCGGCCTGCTGCTCGGCCGGCGGCCGGTTCTTCAAGATCCACACCGAGGCTCCCCCAACGATGCTGCCGCCGTCGCTGGCCGCGGGGGGCTTCGGGAAATACCCGGTGCCCACCTCGAACCGGCCGCCCGACTGGGAGAGGAGGCTCCGGAGCGTCGCGGTCGATTCGAAGATCATCGCCGTCTGGCCTCCGGCAAATGCGCGCTGCGCCGCGGCGTTCCCGGGGGGATAGCGGCCCGGATTCGAAGCGATCCCGGCCTTCACCATCCCGACCCACCAATCCACGATGCGGGCTCCGGCCGCTTCCTGATGGTAGACCACCCCCGTCTGCCTGGCGGGCCAGCAACTGCTCGAAGAACCAGCCGTAGATGGAGAGCGTGATCCCCGACCTGGTCGTTCCGCTCTCGACGAGCCGCTTCGCGTACGCCTCGATCTCCTCGAAGGTCCGCGGCGGCCGGCCGGGGTTGAGCCCGGCCTGCTTGTACATGTCCTTGTTGTAGTACAGGATGGCGGTGGAGGTGTTGAACGGCATCGAGTAGAGGCGGTTCCCCACACGGTAGTAGGCCAGGATGTTCGGTTCGAACGCCGTGAGGTCGAACCTGTCCCGGTCGATGAATTCCTGCATCGGCGCGATGCCTCGGCTGTCGATCATGAACCTGGTCCCGATATCGTACACCTGGGCCAGGGCCGGTACGGCCGAGGACTGGAGCGATGCCCGGAGCTTGTTGATGAGGTCGTCGTAGGTCCCCTGGAACTGGGCCTCGACCTGGATGTCTTTTCGCGAGGCGTTGAACGTGTTCACGAACGCCCGGACGACCGTCTCGCCGAGGTTGCCGCCCATCGCGTGCCAGAAGACCACCCGGGCCGGAGCCTGGGCCCGCACCACACTGGGAACCCCCGCCCCCGCCACCCCGAGCGCGGCGGCGCCCGCGACCTCGAGGAAGCCTCGTCTGGTGATGCGCCTGCGTCCCATCTCGATCCCCCCGACCGCTGAAGCCTCTCCCGGATGCCCGCGCCGCGTGGGCGCGCACTGATCCATTGCCCGCGGCCGGGCCGCTCCCCTGCCTCACCCCTTGACGGCGCCGGCCGTGAGCCCCCGGACGACGTGCCGGTAGCCGGCCAGGAAGAGGATCACCGTCGGGGCGACGATCATGACGATCCCGGCCATCACGAGGCTCCAGGACACGATTTCCTGGCTCTGGAGGATGGCGAGACCGACCTGCACGGTGCGCATCTCCTGCGAGTTGATGACCAGCAGCGGCCACAGGTACTGATTCCAGGTCGAGAGGAACGCGTAAATTCCGAGCGTCGCCAACGCGGGCCGGGCGAGCGGGACGAGAATCGTGACCAGGAACCGCCGGCGCGAGCACCCGTCGATCAAGGCCGCGTCCCAGAGCTCCCGGGGGATCGTGAGGAAAAACTGCCGGAGGAGGAACGTTCCGAAGGCCGTGGCCAGAAACGGCGCGACGAGCGCGGGGTAGGTGTTGAGCCAGCCGATCCCCCGCACCGTCAGGTAGTTGGGGATCAGGGTCACCTCCGCGGGGACCATCAGGGTGGAGAGGAACAAGAAGAACATCGGCTGCCGCCCCGGGAACTCGATGTAACTGAAGGCGAACCCCGCAAGCGCCGCCGTCGCCAGCTGCCCCAGCGTCACCGCCCCCGACTGGATGAACGAATTGAGCAGGAACCGGGCGATCGGCGCCACCCGGAGCGCGGCTCCGTAGTTGCCGAATTCCCAGCGCTGCGGCCACAGCGTGGGCGGGTACTGGTTCACCTCGGCGTCGCTCTTGAAGCTCGTGCCGATCGCGTACAGCAGCGGGAACAAAACCACGATCGCAAGCGCAACCATCAGGGCGTCGAGCGCGACCGCCGCGGAGATCCGGCGGGCCTTTCGCATGGCTCCGGACCGCGGGTCCCCGCGCTGCGCGCTCACTGGTACGTCACCCATCGCTCGAAGACGGTGAACTGCAGCCCGGTCAGGACGAGCACGAGCATGAACAGGAGCATCGCCTGGGCCGCCGCCAGGCCGAACCGGAAGTTGAAGAACGCGTTGCGGTAGATCGAGTAGACGATGACGTTGGTCGCGCCGACCGGCCCCCCCTGGGTCAGGATGTTGACCTGGCCAAACGACTGCAGGACGCCGATCGTGGCGGCGACGGCGAGGAAGAACAGCGCGGGCGAGATCGCCGGGATCACCACGTGACAGAATACCGCCCGCGGGCCGGCCCCGTCGATTCGCGCCGCCTCGACGAGTTCGTCGGGAACCCCCTGGAGGCCCGCCAGGAGGACCACCACGTTGAACCCCAGATCCTTCCACACGGTGGTGGCTGCGACCGCCGGGAGCGCCCACCGCGGATCGGTGAGCCATCCGACCTTGGGCACGTGGACGAGTCCGAGCAGGTAATTGAGCACCCCGACGTTCGGATCGAGCAGCCACTCCCAGATCAGCGCCGCCGCAGCGATGCTCACCGCGATCGTGAACGAGTAGGCGGTCCGGTAGGCCGTGATACCCCGGATCCGCCGGTTGGCCAGCAGCGCAAGGGGCAGCCCCAGGACGATCCCGGCCGGGACCGTGTACAGCGCGAAGAGGAAGCTCACCCGGAGGCTGTTGAGAAACGCGGGGTCGCGCAGCAACTGGGCGTACTGGCCGGCCCCGACGAACACGCGGAGATCGCCGAGGGGGCTCGTCTCGTACAGGCTCAACTGCGCGTTCTTGACGAGCGGGTAGAACACGAACACGGCGAAGACGACGAGCGACGGGGCGAGGTAGGCGAGCGCCCCCGCGAGGTCCCGCAGTCCCGCCCCGCCCCTCCTCACGCGCCGCCCAGGAGGCGTGTGAGGAGGCGCGTATCGTTGGACGTGATGCCGTCGACCCCGAGGTCCCGGCAGCGCCCGATGGCCTGCTCGTCGTCGACGGTCCACACAAACACGCCGAGCCCCGCCCGGTGGGCGCTGTCCACAACGTCCCGGTCGAGGTAGCCCCATTGGACGCAGGCGGCGATCCGCGGGGCGGCGCTCCGCAGTTCGCGGATGATGCGATGGTCGAACGACATCACGAGTGCCTCGTCCTCCATCCCGTGATCCCGGAGGGCGCCGGCCACCTGCTGCTCGATCCCCTCGGAAGGGGCGGGGTCGTTCTTGATCTCGATCTGGATGAGCGCCCGCCCGCGGACGGCCTCGAGCACCTCCTCGAGCAGGGGAATCCGCTCGCCGGCGAACTCGGGCCCGAACCAGCGGCCGGCGTCGAGGCGCCGCAGCGGCTCGAGGGTGAGCGACCCCACCGCCCCGCGGCCGTCCGTCGTCCGGTCGACGGCGGGATCATGGATGACCACCAGGTGCCCGTCCTGGGTGCGGCGCACATCGCATTCCACGGCCGGCACCCCGTGCTCGAGCGCCAGCCGGAACGCCGCCAGGGTGTTCTCGGGCGCGTACCGCGATGCCCCACGGTGGGCGACCCCGAGGGTCCGGCCCTTCACCAGGAACCGGCTGCCGCGTGCCACGCCGCCGTCCACGAGAGCATCTTTCGATGCTCGCGCGGCCCAACCCCTGCGGGGGGGCGCTGGCGCGACCACGCCCCGGTGTTAGATAATGTTCCCGGCGGGCCGCAGCGGACCACGAGGCGGGCGAAGGCTGCGCGACCGCGGATCGCGGGGAGGGATCGGGATGTGCCAGCTCGTGCGGTGCCGGGTGACCGATCGGGCGCAATTCACGCAGGCGGTATCGCGGATTCCGGGTGATGCCTGGGTGCCGACGTATGAAGACAGGTCCCGCGGCGCGCCCGGGGAGGGTGTCTGGACGACGCTGGCCGCCCTCGATGTGCTGCGCGAGAAGGGCGTCCCACTCGAGCCCGTCGAGAGCCTCGAGGCGGAGCTGATCCCGGTGTTCTACGGGCCGGGGGCGACGGTGCACGCAAAGCTCATGGCGGCCGACCTGCGGTGCAGCGCCCTCGCGGCCGGCGCGATCGGCGCGGTCCGGGCCGGCGAGGGCTCCGTGGACGCCGTCGCCGCCCGCACGGGCCTGCCCCGCCGCGACCTGATGGCCTGGCAGCCGCCGTTTTCCCCGCCCTACGTGTGGCTGCTGATCCGCACCCGCGACGATGTCGAGGGAGCGGTTGGGCGCCTGTACCCGGAACACGAGCCGGCGCGCCAGTGGGCGCGGCGGTTTGGCGTCGGCAGCCTCGGCGCGCTCCTGTCGCAGGCCCAACCCGGGATTCCACCGAAACTGGTTCCCAACGCGGAGTAAGACGCACACGCCACACCCAGAGGAGCCCCTCATGCCCGGCCGACACTTCCTGCAGATCCCCGGCCCGACGAACGTCCCGGACCGGATTCTCAGAGCCATGGACCGCCCCGTGCCCGACCACCGGGGGCCCGGACTCCCCGCGCTCGTGGGAGAGGTCCTGTCGGGGCTGAAGCAGGTCTTTCAGACCACCCGCGGCGAGATCGTCCTGTACCCCGGCTCGGGAACCGCGGCCTGGGAGGCGTCGCTCGTGAACACGGTGAGTCCCGGCGAGCGCGTCCTGGCGTTCAACATCGGCCACTTCAGCCACCTCTACGCGGATTGCGCAAGACGGCTTGGGGTCGCGGTCGATGAGGTCGATCTGCCGTGGGGAGACGGCGTGCCCCCGCACCTCGTCCGCGAACGCCTCGCGGGCGACACCGCCCACGCCTACCGAGCGGTGCTGGTGGTGCACAACGAGACCTCGACCGGAGTCGCCTCGGATCTCAGGGCGATCCGGGAGGCGATGCGCTCGGCCGGGCATCCGGCGCTGTTGCTCGTCGACGTCGTGAGCGCGCTCGGCAGCCTCGACTTCCGCTTCGACGAGTGGGAGGTCGACGTCGCGCTGACCGGCACCCAGAAGGGGCTGATGCTGCCCCCGGGGATGGCGATCCTCTGCGCCGGCCCGCGCGCGATCGAGGCGGGCGCCCGGAGCACCGCACCGCGGTACTACTTCGATTGGCGGCCCGTCCTCGAGGAAACCCGTCGCGGGTACTTCCCGTATACGCCCGCCACGCTCATGCTGTACGGGCTGCGCGAGGCGGTCAGGATGCTCCTCGAGGAAGGGCTGCCGACCGTCTTCGCCCGCCACCGCCGGCTGGCGGAAGCGGTCCGGCGGGGGGTGACGGCGAGCGGGCTGTCCATCCTCTGCCGGGACCCGGCGCTCGTCTCACACAGCCTGACGGCCGTGGTCGTGCCCGCCGGGGCGGATGCCGAGGCGGTCGTGCGCGCGGCCGCCCAGCGCCTGAACCTCGCGCTCGGCACCGGGCTCGGGCGGCTCAAGGGGAAGGCCTTTCGGATCGGCCACCTCGGATCGCTCAACGAACTCGAGGTGATCGCCACGATGGCCGGCGTGGAGATGGCCTGCGCCGCCTCCGGGATCCGCGTGCCGCTCGGCGCCGGCGTGGCCGCCTGCCAGCGGTTTCTGATGGAGTCGCACGTGGCCGCCGCCCAGACGGCGGCCCGATAGGCGTTACAGGTTGTCGATCCGCACCGGCTCGACCGGATCCGCGAGGGGGAACCCGAAGATCCGCGAGTAGAAGTAGAGCTCCGCATCCAGCGCCCGCTTGATGTTCTCCGCCCGCCGGAACCCGTGCTGCTCGCCCTCGAACGGGACGTACGCGACGGGCAGCCCCTTCGCGCGCACGGCCTGGACCATCATCTCCGCCTGGTTGGGGGGCACGATCTTGTCCTCCAGACCCTGAAACAGGATCAGCGGGCAGGAGATCCGGTCGACGAAGTGGATCGGCGAGCGCGCCCGGTAGAGATCGCGCCGCTCTGGGTAGGGGCCGATCAGCCGGTCGAGGTACCGGGACTCGAACTTGTGCGTGTCCCGCACGAAGACCTCCAGATCGCCGATCCCGAAGTGGCTCGCCCCGGCCGTGAAGGCCGAACGGAAGGTCACCGCGCACAACGTGGTGTAGCCCCCCGCGCTGCCGCCCCGGATCGCCAGCCGCCGCTCGTCCGCCAGCCCCCGCGCGGCGAGGTAGCGGGCGCCGTTGGCGCAGTCGTCGACGTCGACGATCCCCCACTGCCCGTTGAGCCGCTCGCGGTACCGGCGGCCGTATCCGGTGCTGCCGCCGTAGTTCACGTCGAGCACGGCGAAGCCCCGGCTGGTCCAATATTGGATCCCCAGGTTGAGGGTCGCCGGGGTGGCGCCGGTCGGCCCGCCGTGGCTCCGCACGAGCAGCGGAGGCTTCTCCCCGGAGGGCGCCGTGAAGTCGCGGCTGCGCGGTGCGTAGAAGTACGCGTGCGCCGTCAGCCCGCCCTCGGTCGGAAATTCGATCGCCGCCGGGATCGAGAGATATCCCGGATCCACCGCCGCGGCGGCCGCGCTCCGGAGCGTGTCGCGCCCGCCCGTGTGGAGGTCGAGCCGGACGATGGCATCGAACGAATCCGGGGACCCGGCGCCGAAGACCGCCCGCCCCCGCGTCGCCCGGACGCCCCAGATCTCCGTGTACGGGGTCTCGATCTCCTGGAGCGTGCGCGCCGCCGTATCGAGCCGGGCCAGCCACCAGCCGCCCTGCCGCCTCACCGCGCAGACGACGCGCTCCGGCGACTCGAACGCGTAGGTGGACATCCCGAACACCCACTGCGGCGCCCCAAACTCCGCCTCCATCTCGCACAGCGGCTCGACCCGCCCCGCCTGCCACCGGTAGAGGTTCCACCACCCGGTCCGGTCGGACACGAAGTGGAGGACGCCGGCCGGGGACCACTCCGGCTGGAAGATCGACTCCGCCTCGCCCCCCGCCACCCGCCCGGCCCGGTGCAGCGCGCCGTCCTGCCCGAGCTCGGCGACCCACACCTCGGTCCCGTCCCACGGCATGTTCGGATGGCGCCACTGGAGCCACGCGAGCCGCGCTCCGTCCGGACTCAGGCGCGGGCTGGAGTAGAAGTCGTTGCCGCTCGCGAGCACGCGTCCCGCATCCGGTACCCGGAGATCCACGCTCACCAGCGCGTTGACCGCCTCGTGCGACGGATCCGTGTGGTCCTCGCGGACGCACACGATCCGCCCCCGCCGGGGGTCGACGACGCCGTCCGCGTAGCGCCACGCCCCCGCCGGGGTGATCGCCTCCGGGGGAGCGCCGGGGATCTGCCGGTACAGGCGCTGGTCGGCGTAGTTCGAGAAGTAGACCGTCCCACGGTCGACCGCGAACGCGCCCCCGCCGTACTCGTGCACCAGGGTGCGCGCGTTGAACGGGGCGGGGGTCACATCCTCCGCGCGCCCATCCCGCGTCCGGCGGACGACGACGTAGCGGCCGCCCTCCGCCGGGCGCATCTCGGTCCAGTAGACGTCCTCGCCATCGACCGCGGTCTGATCGAACCCGATGGTGCGTGAGACGATCAATAGGCGGCCGCCCGGCCGTCAGGCATCGCCGCGGCCCCCTTCACGGCCGGAGGGACGCGGGGACGGTGATCCGTCCTGGGTCATACGGCCGTCCGGGTCATCATCACATTCAGCATCGCCCGCCACGCCCTGAACATGGTCAGGACGTCCGACCCGTCATAGGCGACCGAGCGCGGCCCCACCCGCACCACCCCGGGGAGGAGGCCGGCCAGGTCCGCGAGGTCGGGGCCGACGATGTCCACTTCCAGCCGGACGGGGAGTGAGACGCGGTACGGCCGGAGCCGCGGGGCACGGCGAACGGCCTCGGCGGCCCCCGCGCGAATGGCTTCGCGGGCCTTCTCCGGGTGGAGGTGCACCGCCGCATACGTCCCCAGGCCCCGCTTCACTTCGACGCCGACGACATCCGGCCCGAGCAGCTTGTGGACCTGCGTCACGACCGTGTTGTCACCGCTCACCAGCGCCACGGGGACGTTGAAGTGGCCGGCGACGGCGGCGTTGATCCCGTACTCACCCATCGCGACCCCGTTCAGCCGCACGTCCTGAATGATCCCGATGTAGGTGTGCGCCAGCACCGAGGCGGGGGTCCCGGCGCTGCCATGGTAGCCGGTGAACAGGACCGCGCCGACGGTCTCATCCAGGCCCTCGAGCATGCAGAGCGTCTTGGGACTGCCGCTGACGTACCGGGCCTCGCGATGCAGGGCCAGCGGCAGCAGGTTCCGCATGCTGCCGTGGGCATCGGTGATCCACACGTCCTTCGCGCCCCCCTCGAACGCGCCGGCGGCGGCGGCGTTCACCTCCTCGGTCATCAGCCTCCGCGCCCAGTCATACTCGGCGGCGTTGTTCTGGATGCCGTAGAGGGGGCCGCGGTCGGGAATCGCCGTGTGCGCCCGATCGACGATGCCGGCCGTGCCCTCCATGTCTGCGGAGATCAGCACCTTCATCGCGGTCACCCCCCGGGTCTGAAGCGGTCGGTGAGGGTATCCCCCAGGATGTTGAACGTGACGCCCACCCAGAGGAGGGCGAGACCCGGAAACATGACCATGGCCGGCGAGGTCAGCAGGAAATCCCGCCCTTCCGCGATCATGAGGCCCCACTCCGGCGTCGGCGGCTGCACCCCGAGGCCGAGAAAGCTCAGCGCTCCGCCCAACAAGATGTTGAGGACCGCATCGGACATGGCGAAGATGACGCCCACCGTCACCACATTGGGCAGGAGATGACGCCGAATCACGCGCAGATCGGAGGCGCCGAGGGCCCGCGCCCCGAGGATGTACTCGAGGCCCTTCGCCGCGAGAATCTCTCCCCGAATCACCCGCGCGTAGGTCACCCATCCCGCCAGGATCATCGCGACGTACATGTTGCGGAGGCCCGGCCCCAGCATGGCCACGATCGCGATCACCAGCACGTAGAACGGGAACGCCATCGACACATCCACGATGCGCATCAGGACGCCGTCGACGGCGCCCCCGTAGTAGCCCGCCGCGGATCCGATGATGAGGCCCAGGAAGAAAGCGGCCGCGGTCGGCACCAGGCCGATCTGGAGATCCACCCGCGCGCCATAGAGGAGGCGGGTCAGGATGTCCCGCCCGAAGTTGTCCGTCCCCAGCGGGTGCGCGGCCGACGGGGGCTGGAGGCTGCTCCCCAGGTCGGTCTTCACGGGATCGTACCGGGTGAGCAGCGGGGCAAACGTCGCCGCAAACAGGATCGCGGCGAGCATGGCCGCGCCGGCCCACATCGCCAGCGGGAGCCGGAGCCGCCGGATGGGCGGTCGCCACCGCGGGAGCGCCGTCGCCGTGACGGCGTGTGCATCGTCAATCATACGTGACCCGGGGATCGAGCAGCGCATACGTCAGGTCGGTCAGGAGGTTGACGGCGATGACCAGCATGGCGAACATCAGCGTCAGCCCCTGCACCATGGGATAGTCCCGGGCGAACGTGGACTTGATCAGGAGATAGCCCGTCCCCGGAATCGCGTACACCGTCTCCGTGACCACGGCGCCCCCCACGAGGAACCCGAGATACACCCCCAGGATGGACACGGTGGAGACGAGCGAGTTCCGCAACACGTGCCGGGTAAACACCGTGACCGCCCGGAGGCCTTTGGCCCGGGCGGTGCGGACATAGTCGGTCCGGAGCACCTCCAGGACGTTGTGGCGCAGGGTCCGCACCAGGATGGGGCAGAGCGACAGGGCGATGGTCAGCGCCGGCAAGAAGAGGTGCCGCAGGTGGTCGCCGAACGTCGTGCCGTATCCTCCGACCGGGAGCCAGCGCAGCTCGACGCTGAACACGAGCAGGAGCACGATGGCCACCCAGTAGTTGGGCGTGGCGAGGGAGAACAGCACGCCGACCCGGATCAG
>VBAO01000007.1 GCA_005883865.1 Candidatus Segetimicrobium genomatis | reverse complement strand
GCTCATCGTCCTGGACAACTCCTCGACCGACGAGACCCCGGCGGTCATCCGGGGATTCTCCGATGAGCGGATCCGGCATGTCGTGCACCCTCCGTGCAGGATCGCCGAAGCGCGGAACCGGGGCCTCCGGGAGGCCCGGGGAGAGTTCATCGCCTTCCTGGACGACGATGATGAGTGGCTGCCGCTCAAGCTCGCCTGTCAGGTGGGGGCCCTCGAGCGGGGGCCGGAGAGCCTCGGGCTGGTGTACGGGGGCTTCGTCCGGATCGACGATCGGGGGACGGAGTACGCCCACCACACGCCCGCGCTGCACGGGAAGATCCTGAGCGCGTTGTTGTGGCAGCGCGATCCCTTCACGGGATCGGCATCCAATCCCATGATGCGGGCATCGGCGCTCCGGGCGCTCGGCGGGTTCAACGGCGCCCTGGCCACGTCGGAGGATTGGGAGCTGTACCTGCGGCTGGCCGAGCGGTTCGAGATCGGCTGCGTCCCCGAGACCGTGGTGCGCATCCGGACGCACGCGGCCGCCCGCCTGGGGGACCGGATCGACGAGGCGCGCAGGGTGGAGGAACTGGTCCTCGACCGGTACGGCGCGGCCAAGCTGTGCCGGACGGGGGCGGTGCGAGAGGGGCGGGCGCGGTTCCTCGACGCCATCAAGGCCGACCCGGTGAATCCACTTGCCTACGCCCAGTACGGGCTGTCGCTGCTGGGCGGCGGGGCCTACGCGCGGGTCCACGGCCTGTGGGCCCGCCTCCGGGCGCGGCCGTGAGGGTGTTGTATCATCTTCCCTACCCCGGGGGCCTCGGCGCCGATCGTTGGATCGGGGAGGGATGGCGCGAGGGCTTCCGGGTCCTCGGCCACGAGTTCTCCCTGCTCACGGCGGGCGAAGACCTGTCGCAGCGGGCCGGGGCGACGAACGCCGACCTCTTCATGACCGCGGTCAACCTGCTCGACCTCGAACGAGAGCGGGCGGCGCTCCGCGCCCTGCGGGACCGGGGGGTCCGGGTCCTGCTGTGGGTGCATTGGCCGCTCGAGTCCCGGATCGACCCTCGGAGGGGCGAGATCCTTCGGCGCGAAGATGTGGCCGACATCTATTTCGGGGAGCGCGAACCGGAGCAGATGGAGCGCTTCGAGCGTGAGACGGGAAAGCCGTACCACGTGATCCCCAACGCCGCCAATCCCGCGCTGCACTTCCCCGTGGATCCTGTATCGCGCTACCGCTATGATATCGTGTACCTGGGCGCAAATCTTCGGAAAAAGCGGTGGTTCGTGCGCAACGTCCTTCGCCCCCTCACGAAGAGGTACCGGGTGGGGGTGTTCGGCCCCGGATGGGATGTCCGGGATCACGTCCTCAGGCTGGGCAGCAAGCTCTGCAAGATGGCGGGGGCGTTCGGGACCGCCGGGTGGATCGATCGGGCGCGGATCGCGGTGCCGCCGGACGCGGAACGGGCGCTGTACTCCTCGGCCGCGATCTCCCTGAATTTCCACGAGCGGGAGGACGACGGCTCGCAGCCCCACTACATCGTGAATCAACGGACATTCAAGATCCCCGCGTGCGGAGGGTTTCAAC
The DNA here is from genome assembly GCA_005883865.1 of Candidatus Segetimicrobium genomatis. Taxonomy (GTDB): domain Bacteria; phylum Sysuimicrobiota; class Sysuimicrobiia; order Sysuimicrobiales; family Segetimicrobiaceae; genus Segetimicrobium. The sequence goes on along the minus strand of VBAO01000007.1, from coordinate 7,827 downwards.
TCTGCGACGCCGTGCCGGCGATCCGGAAGTATTTTGCCGAGGATGAGGTCGTCACGGCGGGCCTGGACCGGGACGAGTGGATGGCGAAGATCGAGTATTTCCTCGAGCACGACACCGAGCGGAGGGCCATCCAGCGGAAGGGCGCCGGGCGGGCGCAGAGGGACCACATGTCGACCAACAGAGTCTGGCGGGTGCTCGAGTTGCTGGGGAGGCGATGAGCTCCGCCGCCGCCCGGATCAGGCCGATCGGCGCCCAGGAGGAGCCGCGGGTGTCGGTCGTCGTCCCCGTCCGCAACGAAGAGCGGTATATCGCGGCGTGTCTCGCGGAGCTGCTCAACCAGGACTACCCCTCCGAGAAGCTCGAGCTCATCGTCGTCGATGGGCTGAGCGAGGACCGCACCAGGGAGATCGTCGAGCATATCCGGCGGGAGCGCGCGCGGCCCGGCGAACCCGCCGGCGCGGCCCGGCCGGCCATTCGGCTGATCGACGACCCCAAGCAACAGCGGCCGTCGGCGTTGAACGCCGGGATCCGGGCCGCCGAGGGCGACGTGATCATGAGGGTCGATGCGCGGTCCGTCGTGCCGAAGGACTATGTGCGGAGGTGCGTGGACACCCTGCGCCGGACGGGCGCCGACAACGTCGGGGGGGTGCAGGAACCGGTCGCCGGGGCTCCGATGCAGGAAGCGATCGGCATGGCGATGTCGCATCCGTTTGGGGTGGGCGATGCGCAGTTCCGGATCGGCCGGCGGAGCGGCTTCGTGGACACGGTCTATCTCGGGAGCTTCCGCCGCGAGGTCTTCGACCGGGTCGGGATGTTCGACGAGACGATCCCGGTCCTGAGCGAGGACTCGGACATCAATCAGCGGATCCGCGAGGGCGGAGGAACGGTCTATCTGAACACCGAGATCCGGGCCTCCTATTATCCGCGGGAGACGCTGGTCGATCTCTTCAGGCTCTACTTTCGCTACGGATGGGCAAGGGCCGGCAATTTATTGAAGCATGGGAAGCTGACCGCGTGGCGGCAACTGGCGCCGCCGCTCTTCTTGATCGGGCTCGCCGCGCTTGGGCTGCTCGCCGTCGTCGACCGGGCCTTCGCCGTCGCCTTTGGCGCCGTCGTGGGCATCTATATCCTGTGCGATGTCGCCGTGTCCGGGTGGTTGGCCGGCAGCCGGTCGAACTGGGGTGCGTGGCCCCGGCTCACGGCCGTCTTTCCCTGCGTCCACGTGGCCTGGGCGCTGGGGTTCATCAACCGGTTGATCGACGGACTCGACCAGGACCTGGTCCGCCCCGAGGAAAAGGTAAAATGATTCGACGCGGCCAATTGATGACGTACATGGATGGGCTGTGCGGTCCAGGGGGGTTCGCGCAGGAGTATTTGACCGAGGCCGTTCGCATCATCCAGCAACTTGATACCGACGCCATCGAGCGGGCCGTCGGCCTCCTTGCGGAGACACGGAAGCGGGGCGGGCGTTTGTTCGTCCTCGGGGTCGGCGGGGGCGCCGCCAACGCCTCGCACGCGGTGAATGATTTCCGCAAGCTCGCCGGGTTTGAAGCCTACACCCCGACCGACAACGTGTCTGAGCTCACGGCGCGGATCAACGACGAGGGATGGCCGGCCGCGTTCGAGGGGTGGCTCCGGGGCAGCCGGGTCACCGCCGACGATCTCCTCCTGGTGTTCTCGGTCGGCGGGGGCGACCTCGAGCGGGGGGTCAGCCCCAACCTGGTGCACGCGCTCCGGTATGGACGGGAGCGGGGGGCCCGCATCCTGGGCGGCATCGTCGTGCCCCCGGTCAACCCGGCCCGCATCACCCCCCACACAGAGGCGATGCAGGCGGTGCTCTGGCACCTGATGGTGACCCATCCCCGGCTCAAGACCGCACCCGCCCGGTGGGAGTCGCTGCAATGACGGCGGCGTCGCGCCGGGCGGTGTTCTTCGATCGAGACGGCGTGCTCAACGAGGCGATCGTCAGAGACGGGAAGCCCTATTCGCCGGCGGGGCTCGAGGAACTGGTGATTCCCGGGGACGCCCACGAGGCGTTGCGCAGGTTGCAGGACGCGGGCTTTGTGCTCATTGGGGCCACGAACCAGCCCGATGTCGCGCGCGGGATCCAGCGGCGGGAGATCGTCGAAGCCCTGAACGCCGCTCTCCTCGACAGGCTCCCGCTCGAGCGCATCTACGTCTGCTATCACGACGACCGGGATGGATGCTCCTGCCGGAAGCCCCGGCCGGGGTTGCTGCTCCAGGCCGCCGAGGAATACGGGATCGACCTCGCCCGGAGCTTCATGATCGGCGATCGGTGGCGGGACGTGGAGGCCGGCCGCCGCGCCGGGTGCCGGACGGTAATACACCGCCAAGTCGCTCTCCGATGCCGCATCGTGGGTGCTCAGCCAGGCCGCCGCCAGAGGAGGAGTCCGATGATTCCCATCACCGACCTCCGCGTGAAGATCTTCGCGGACGGCGCCGACCTCCAGGGCATGCAGGCGATGTCCCGGAAGCCCTGGATCAAGGGGTTCACGACGAACCCGACCCTCATGCGCAAGGCCGGCGTCGCCGATTACCGCCGGTTTGCGCTCGACGTGGTGAAGGCGATTCCCGACCGTCCGATCTCGTTCGAGGTGTTCTCGGATGAGTTCGCGGAGATGGCCCACCAGGCCCGGGAGATCGCGACCTGGGGCCGGCACGTGTACGTCAAGATCCCCATCACGAACACCCGCGGAGAATCTTCGATCGCGCTGATCCGGGACCTGGGCGCCGCGGGGATCAAGATCAACGTCACCGCGATCCTGGCCCTCGACCAGGTCCGCGACGCCGTGGCGGGTCTCGCGGGGGCGGGTCCCGCGTATGTGTCGGTGTTCGCGGGGCGGATCGCCGACACCGGCCGGGATCCCGTGCCCCTCATGGCCGCGGCCGCGGAGCTCGTCGCTGTCGCCCCCAACGTCGAGCTCATCTGGGCGAGCCCGCGGGAACTCCTCAACATCTACCACGCGGACGCCATCGGATGCCACATCATCACGGTGACGCACGAGATCCTCGACAAACTCGATCTGGTGGGCAAGGACCTCCACGACTACTCGCTCGAGACGGTACGGATGTTTCGCAACGATGCCGTCAGGGCCGGATACACGTTGGCGACGCGCGCGGGATCAAAGGCGTAGGATGGCCCTCTGCCTGGTGACCGGCGGCGCCGGGTTCATCGGCTCGCACACCGTCGACCTTCTCCTCCGGCGCGGCTACGAGGTGCGCATCCTCGACAACCTCCAGCCTCGCGTCCATCCCCGGGGAAAGCCGGGCTTCATTCCCCAGGGGGTGGACTTCGTGTTGGGCGACGTGACGAACCGGGACGATCTCGGCCGGGCGCTCCGGGACGTGGATGTCGTGTTCCACCTGGCCGCGTATCAGGACTACATGCCGGATTTCTCCCGGTTCATCCATACGAATACCGAGAGCGCGGCGCTGCTCTTCGAGCTCGCCATCGCAGACCGCGACCGGTACCCGGTCCGGAAGATCGTCTTCGCGTCGTCCCAGGCCGTCTCCGGGGAGGGCGCGTACCTCTGCCCGTCGTGCGCGGGCGGGATCCATGCGCCCTCGATTCACGACCAGCTCTCGGCGCGACCCTCGTCGAGGGCCAATCTGCCGGCCGCGGCCATCCACATCCCGCGCCCCCGGCCGATCGACCAGCTCAAGCGCGGCGAGTGGGAGATCCGGTGCGAGGTGTGCGGCGGCAAGATGGAGCCCCTCCTGATTCGGGAGTCCACGATCAGCCCCGGCACCGCCTACGGGATCTCGAAGTACGCGATCGAGCTGCTGGCCGACCGGCTCGGCCGGCGGTATGAGATCCCGACCGTCTGCATGCGGTACACCTACGTCCAGGGCCGGCGGAACTCGCTGTACAACGCCTACTCCGGGGTGGCCCGCCGCTTCGCCCTCCGCATTCTGCACGAGCTGCCTCCGGTGGTCTACGAGGACGGCCAGCAGCTGCGGGACTACATCAACGTGCACGACGTCGCCCGCGCCAATCTCCTGGTGATCGAGGACGAGCGGGCCAACCACCAGGTCTTCAACGTCGGGGGCGGCCGGGCGGTCACGGTCCTCGAGATCGCCTCGATGATGCAGCGGGCCTTCGGGAGCCCCCTCGAGCCGGTGATCCCCCGCGAGTTCCGGCTCGGCGACACGCGCCACACCGTGTCCGACAACTCGAAGCTGCGCGCCCTGGGGTGGGAGCCGGCCATCCCGGTCGAGCAGAACATCGCGGAGTACACGGAGTGGATCAAGGAACAATCGGGAACCCGGGAGGGCCTCGAAGAAGCCGAGCGGATGATGCGGGAGAACGGGGTGCTCCTCCAGGTTGAGCGCTGACGGGGTGAAGGGCCGGGTCGCGATCGTCACCGGGGGCGGCCGCGGGATCGGGGAAGCCGTGGCCCTGGCGCTGGCCCGCGAAGGTGCGCGGGTGGTGGTGGCGGCCCGGACCGGGGCGGAGCTCGGGCAGGTGGTGGCCCGCATCGAACAGCTCGGCGGGGCCGCCCGCGCGGTGCCGTCGGACGTGTCACAGCCCGCGCAGGTCGAGCGACTCACGCGGGCGGCCCTCGACGCCTACGGCCGGATCGACGTGCTGGTCAACGCGGCGGGCGTCCCCGGGCCCATCGGGCCCTTATGGGACACCGACGTGGCGGCGTGGAAGCGCGCGATCGACGTGAACCTGCTGGGGACGTTCTTGTGTTGCCACGCGGTCGTGCCCCACATGATCAAACAGCGACGCGGCAAGGTCATTAACCTGTCGGGGGGAGGCGCGGCGTCTCCGCCTCCCCGATTTTCCGCCTACGGCGCCTCGAAGGCCGCCGTGGTGCGGTTGACCGAAACCCTCGCCGAGGAGCTCCGCGAGTTCAATGTCCAGGTCAACGCGATCGCGCCCGGCCTGGTGGATACGCGGCTGCAGGACGAGGTGCTCGCGGCCGGCGAGCGGGCAGGGGTCCAGTTCGCGCGAGTCCGGCGGCTTCGGGAAACGGGCGAAGGCGGCGTGCCCGGTGAGCTCCCGGCCACCCTCGCCGTCTGGCTGGCCTCGGACCGATCGGATGGCCTCACGGGCAAGCTGATCGCGGCCCCGTTCGACGACTGGCAGACCTGGGGAGCCGCGCGGATCGCCGAGTTGGCCTCTTCCGCCTGGCTCACCCTGCGCCGCCTCGACCATCCCACGGTGCGGCCGCTCCTGGAGACGATGCCCCGCGATGCCGGGTGATGGGGCCGTGCCCCATCACCCGCGCGACCGCCCCGTCCGGGCGATGATCCTGGCCGCGGGCCTGGGGACCCGCCTGCGACCGCTCACCGACCACACGCCGAAGTGCATGGTGCCGCTCGGGGGAAAACCCCTGTTGGAGCACGGCATCCTGTGGCTCCGAAAGCATGGCATCACCGAGCTCGTGATCAACCTCCATCACCTCCCGGATGTGGTCACCGGGTATTTCGGCGATGGGGGGCGGTGGGGAGTCCGGATCACCTACTCGCATGAGCCGCAGGTCCTGGGAACGGCGGGGGGCGTCAAGAACGTGGAGGGGTTGTTCCGGGGCCCGTTTTTTGTCTGGTACGGGGACAACCTCAGCACCTGCCGGCTGGACCGGCTGTGGGAGCGCCACGACGCCCATGGGGGCGTGGCCACCATCGCGCTCCACTACCGCGAGGATCCCGCCCACAGCGGCATCGTCGCCGAGGACGACCAGGGCCGCATCGTCCGGTTCCTCGAGAAGCCGCGCCCGGGGGAAGTCTTCAGTCACTGGGTCAACGCCGGCATCTATGTGCTGGAACCCGCGGTGCTCGATGCGATTCCCGGGGGCCGCGCCGTGGACTTCGCGCACGAGGTCTTTCCCGGCCTGCTCGCCGCCGGCCGCCCGGTGTACGGATACCGCATGGCCGAGGACGAGCACCTGTGGTGGATCGACGGCCCCGATGACCTCCGGCGCGTCGAGCACCTGTGGCGGGAGATTGCGGGCTCAGGCGTGTGACCGTGCCTGTGCCAGCCCCGCTCGTCTCGATCATCGTTCCCGCCTTCAATGCGGAGCGGTTTGTCGCTCGGGCCCTCCGGAGCGCGCTCGGCCAGGCGTATCCCAATCTGGAGATCATCGTGGTCGACGACGGATCGACCGACAGGACGGCGGAGATCGTTCGGTCGTTTTCGGATCCCCGCATCCGGCTGGTGGTCCAGGCGAACCGCGGGCAGGCGGCCGCCCGCAATCACGGGATCCGGCTGAGCGCCGGGAAATACGTCACCTTCCTGGACGCCGACGACGCGTACCTTCCCGCCAAGGTCGAGCGGCAGGTGGCGTTCCTGGAGGCGACCCCGGGCTTCCAAGGAGCGTTCTGCGACGCCGCGCACTTCTATTCGCGGGATCCGCGGACGCTGCTCGGCCGCAGGCGGGGGCGCGGGTCGGGCGACTTCTTCAGGGACCTGCTGCACGGCTCGATGATCAATCCGAACACCTTGATGCTCGCCGGCGACCTGGTGCGGAACGGGTTTCTCTTCCGGGAAGACCGCTATTACCCGGAGGAATGGGAGCTCTGCCTGCGGCTGGCCCGGGCGGGCGTCCGCGTCGGACACCAGGACGAGGCCTTGGTGGTGGTCGAGCTCCGGGACGATAGCAACACCGCGATGGAGATCCAGTGGCGGCTGAAGCGGCACACGCTCGAGATGTCGAAGGCCGTTCTACGATCCTGCAGGCGCAAGCTCGCGTTCGCCTGCCTGGTCGCCCGGGACCCGGCGGGGTCGATCGCGGTGACGGCAGAGATGATCCCCAGGCCTCTCGGCACGATCCTGAGAGGCGTGTTGCGGGTGGTGCCACCCGCGCCCGTCCGAGCGATCGGCGGCAGGGCGTGGCGGCTGAGACAGCGGCTGGGGTTCTACCGGATCGAAACGCCGGCCGTGGTCCAGGCGTGGGCCCGCGTCCTGGGGGACGGTGCTGGGGGTTAGGACTCGGCGATCAGCTTGGTGCCCTCGAAATCGAATCGAAATCGTACTTCGTGGAGCCCGGCCTGCCCCATGGCGCGCCGCAGGGCCCGCTGGTCCTCCGCGTAGAACATCAGGAACCCTCCCCCACCGGCGCCGATAAGCTTCCCTCCAAGGGCCCCGTTCCGTCTCGCCAGATCATACCACTCGTCGATCCGATCATTGCTGATCCCGTCGGAGCGCTGCCGTTTGCGCTCCCAATGCTCGTTCATCAGCTCCGCGAAGCGGACGAGGTCCGCGGATTCGAGGGCCTCCTTGCTCTTCCATCCCAGCTCCTTCACCAGGTGAAGCTCGTTGACCATCGCCGAATCGTTGGCGGGAGTACCCGGTGAAGAACAGTAGTAGGTTGTCTTCCAGGGTATAGAGGGTATCCGCATCGACCTTGAGCGGTGAGGCGTGCACCCGACCGTCGGGGAGGAACTCGAGACAGGTGAGCCCGCCGTAGGCGGCGATGTACTGATCCTGCTTGCCGATCGGCCTGCCGACGAGATCCATCTCGATGTGGCACGCCTGCTCGGCGAGATCGCGGGCGTGGATCGGGTTCTTTTTGACGATGTGCAGGGCCTTCAGCAGCGCGGTGGTGAAGCTGCCGGAGGACCCGAGCCCGGTCCCCGCCGGGATGTCCGCCATGCTGGTGATCTCGAGGTGGGGAGGGCCGTCCAGCATCAGCTTCAACGCCTCCCGAATGATCGGGTGCTGCACTTCGCCGGCCGACCGCACCCGCTCCATCCGGGAGTACTTGATGATCAATTCCTGATCGAAGGTCTGGTGGAGGGTGATGTACACGTACTTGTCGATCGCCCCGCCGATGACAAACCCCCCGTGCTGCCGGTAGT